>NZ_JBITMP010000015.1:0-243888 GCF_044466425.1 Nonomuraea sp. NPDC049400 | reverse complement strand
AAGGCTCAGGTCGAGGCCGAGTTCGAGGAACTGTCCGAAGAGCCGACGGCCGGCGGCTTCCCGGTGCCGCCGCTCGATCTGCCGCACTACCACGGGGTGCAGCGCAAGGAGATTCCCAGTGGGACTAACTGATTGGCTGAACCCCGTCAAGGGCTTCGGGGTCACCTTCCACACCATGTTCAAGAAGCCCGTCACGGTGAACTACCCGGAGGAGAAGAGGCCGACGGCCCCTCGCTTCCACGGGCGTCACCAGCTCAACCGCTGGCCTGACGGGCTGGAGAAGTGCGTCGGGTGCGAGCTGTGCGCCTGGGCGTGTCCGGCCGACGCGATCTACGTCGAGGGCGCGGACAACACCGACGAGGAGCGCTACTCGCCGGGCGAGCGTTACGGGCGCACGTACCAGATCAACTATCTGCGGTGCATCCTGTGCGGCCTGTGCATCGAGGCCTGCCCGACCCGCGCGCTCACCATGACCAACGAGTACGAGCTCGCCGACACCACGCGCGAGAGCCTCATCTTCACCAAGGAGATGCTCCTCGCGCCCCTGACCCAGGGCATGGAGCAGCCGCCGCACCCCATGCGGCTCGGTGAGACCGAAGAGGACTACTACCGGCTGGGGCGGACCAATGGGTGAGACCATCACGTTCTGGGTGCTCGCCGTCGTGTCCGTCGGCGCCGCGCTCGGCATGGTCTTCAACAGGAAGGCCGTGTACTCCGCGCTGATGCTCGGCACGGTGATGCTCAGCCTCGCGGTCCTGTACGCCGTGCAGGACGCGCCCTTCCTGGCCGCGGTGCAGATCATCGTCTACACCGGCGCGATCATGATGCTGTTCCTGTTCGTGCTCATGCTGGTGGGCGTCGACTCCTCCGACTCCCTCGTCGAGACGCTGAAGGGCCAGCGCTTCTGGGCGGCCATCGCGTCACTCGGCTTCGTGGCGCTGATCGGACTGGCCATCGGCAACGCGGTCTTCGCGGACCAGGCGGGGCTGGCGCAGGCCACGGCGCAGGGCGGCTACATCCGCTCGATCGCGCTGCAGCTGTTCACCAAGTACGTGTTCGCGTTCGAGATCACCTCGGCGCTGCTGATCACGGCGGCGCTGGGCGCGATGGTGCTCGCGCACCGCGAGAAGCTGACCGAGAAGCCCACGCAGAAGGACCTGGCCCGCGCCCGGTTCCTCGGCGACCACCCGTCGCCGCTGCCGGGCCCCGGCACCTACGCCAGGAGCAACGCCATCGACATGCCGGCGCTGCTGCCCGACGGGACGGCCGCCGAGTCCTCGGTCAACCGCTACATCGCGCGCTACGACGTCGAGCACGGCCACCTGCCCGAGGACCCGAGGCTCGCCGAGGCCATCCAGCACACGGCCGAGGAGGACGCGGAGGAGCGCGGCATCGAGCCGCGCGTCGTCGAGCAGAACAATGAGGTGACCAAGTGACGACGCACTACCTCGTACTGTCCGCCCTGCTGTTCGGCATCGGCGCGCTGGGCGTGCTCATCAGGCGTAACGCGATCGTGGTGTTCATGTGCGTGGAGCTCATGCTCAACGCCTGCAACCTCGCGTTCGTCACCTTCTCCAGGCAGGTCGGCAACCTGGAGGGCCAGATCATCGCGTTCTTCGTGATGGTAGTGGCCGCGGCCGAGGTCGTGGTCGGCCTGGCCATCATCGTGACGATCTTCCGAACCCGCAGGTCCGCGTCTGTCGACGACGCGAACCTGCTGAAGTACTAAGAGGTGACTGGTGGAATCTCATGTTGCTGAGATCGTCCAGCACACCGGCGGGGTGATCGGCAACGCCTGGCTGATGATCGCCTTCCCCTTGGTGGGGGCGTTCATCCTGCTGGCGTTCGGCCGGTCCACGAACCGCTGGGGCCATCTGCTGGGCGTGGCCATGTCCCTCGCCTCGTTCGTCGTGGCGGTGCTGGCGTTCTTCCAACTCATCGGGTTCGGGGAAGAGGAGCGCCGGCGGGCCGTCGAGCTTTACGACTTCATCCCCGGTCTGGTGAAGATGGGGCTGCTGATCGACCCGCTGTCGATCAGCTTCGCACTGCTGATCACCGGTGTGGGCTCGCTGATCCACATCTACTCGATCGGCTACATGGCCCATGACGAGCACCGGCGCAGGTTCTTCGCCTACCTGAACCTGTTCGTGGCCGCGATGCTCCTGCTGGTGCTGGCCGACAACTACGTCGGCCTGTTCATCGGCTGGGAGGGCGTCGGTCTGGCCTCGTACCTGCTGATCGGGTTCTGGCAGTTCAAGCCGTCGGCGGCGGTCGCCGCGAAGAAGGCGTTCGTGGTCAACCGCGTCGGCGACTTCGGCCTGCTGGTCGGCATGTTCGTCATCTGGACGACGTTCGGCACCCTCGCCTTCAAGGACCTCGCGGCCAAGACGACCGGCGTCGAGAACGGCACCACGCTGGCCATCGGCCTGCTGCTGCTCCTCGGCGCGTGCGGCAAGTCCGCGCAGCTCCCGCTGCAGTCCTGGCTCCTGGACGCCATGGAGGGCCCGACCCCCGTGTCGGCCCTGATCCACGCGGCGACCATGGTCACCGCCGGCGTCTACCTGGTGGTCCGCTCCGGGGCGTTCTTCTTCCACGAGGGCTCGGGCGCCGCGCTCGCGGTGGCCATCGTCGGCGCGGCCACGCTGCTCGCCGGTGCGATCATCGGTTGCGCGAAGGACGACATCAAGAAGGGCCTGGCCGGTTCGACGATGTCGCAGATCGGCTACATGATGCTCGGCGCGGGCCTCGGCCCCGCCGGGTACGCGTTCGCGATCGGCCACCTGATCACGCACGGCTTCTTCAAGGCCGACATGTTCCTCGGCGCCGGCTCGGTCATGCACGGCATGAACGACGAGGTGAACATGCGGAAGTACGGCGGGCTGCGCAAGTTCATGCCGGTCACCTTCGTCACGTTCTTCATCGGCTACCTGGCGATCATCGGCTTCCCGCTGCTGTCCGGTTACTTCACCAAGGACGGCATCATCGAGACCGCCGTCGAGCACAACCAGGTCCTCGGCTGGCTGGCCGTGCTGGGCGCGGGCATCACCGGCTTCTACATGTCGCGGATGGTCTTCATGACCTTCTTCGGCGAGAAGCGCTGGGCGGAGGACGCCCACCCGCACGAGTCACCGGCCGTCATGACCTGGCCGCTGATCATCCTGTCGATCGGCTCGATCGGGCTTGGCGGTTACCTCATCCTGAGCAACCGGCTCATGCTGTTCCTCGCCCCGGCCGTCGGCCGGCCGGAGGAACTGCCCGCCTTCCACTTCGCCAGCACGCCCGGTCTCGCCACGCTCGCGCTCGTCGCGGTCGGCGCGGCCTTCGCCTGGGTGAAGTACGGCCGGGCCGAGGTGCCTGCCGTGCAGCCGCGCGGGTCGTTCCTCACCACGTTCGCCCGGCGTGACCTGTACGGTGACGCGCTCAACGAATCGCTCTTCATGCGTCCCGGCCAGTGGCTGACCCGGATCGCGGTGTTCTTCGACAACCGCGGCATCGACGGGCTGGTCAACGGTCTGGCCGCGGGCATCGGCGGCAGCTCCGGGCGCTTGCGGAGACTCCAGACGGGCTTCGCCAGAACGTACGCGCTGTCCATCTTCATCGGTGCCGCCCTGCTGACCGGCGCCCTGCTCCTCGTTGGGAACATCTGATGTCACCCTGGCTTCCGATACTCATGGCGGTGCCCGTGGTGGGCGCCATCGTGGTGGCCCTGCTTCCCAAGGGCAGTGACAAGCTGGCCAAGCAGGTCACGCTGCTGGTCTCGCTGCTGACGCTGGTCCTCACGGGTGTCATGGCCGCCGGGTACAAGCCGACGGGCCCTCGGTTCCAGTTCACCGCCGAGTACAACTGGATCCCGAGCTTCGGCGTGAAGTTCGGAGTCGGCGTCGACGGCGTCGCGCTCGTGCTGATCGCCCTGTCGGTGGTGCTGGTGCCGATCGTGGTGCTGGCCTCCTGGCACGACGCCGACGGGGTCAAGACCGCCGACGGCACACTCATCACGCCCAAGCGGTCGGTGAAGACCTACTTCTCGCTGCTCCTGGTGCTGGAGACGATGATGATCGGCGTCTTCGCGGCGACCGACATCTTCCTCTTCTACGTCTTCTTCGAAGCCATGCTGATCCCGATGTACTTCATGATCGGGTCGTACGGCGGCGCCCAGCGGTCCTACGCGGCCGTCAAGTTCCTGCTGTACTCCCTGTTCGGCGGCCTGCTCATGCTGGTCGCGGTCATCGGGCTGTACTTCGTCGCGGGCAAGAGCACGTTCATGTTCCCCGAACTGGTCGGGGCCATCCAGGACCCGGCCATGCAGAAGTGGCTGTTCGGCGGCTTCTTCATCGCCTTCGCGATCAAGGCCCCGCTCTGGCCGGTGCACACCTGGCTGCCCGACGCGGCCGCGCAGGCTCCTGCCGGTGCCGCCGTGCTGCTGGTGGGCGTGCTGGACAAGGTCGGCACGTTCGGGATGCTCCGCTTCTGCCTGGAGCTGTTCCCCGACGCGTCGAAGGCGTTCACGACGCCGATCGTCGTGCTGGCGGTCATCAGCATCATCTACGGCGCCATCGTGGCCATCGGGCAGACCGACATGAAGCGGCTCATCGCGTACACGTCGATCTCCCACTTCGGGTTCATCGTGCTCGGCGTGTTCGCCATGTCGTCCGTGGCCCAGTCCGGCGCGGCCCTCTACATGGTCAACCACGGCTTCGCCACCGGCGCGCTGTTCCTGGCCGCCGGGTTCCTCATCGCCAGGCGCGGCTCGCCGTTCATCGGCGACTACGGAGGCGTGCAGAAGGTCGCCCCGGTGCTCGCGGGCTTCTTCCTGGTCGCCGGTCTGGCCGGTCTCTCGCTGCCGGGGCTCTCGTCGTTCGTGAGCGAGTTCATGGTCATGGTCGGCACGTACTCCAGCCAGGCGCACGGCTCCGGGGCCCTGACGGTGGCCGCGGTGATCTCCGCGGTAGCCGTGGTCCTCGCCGCCGTCTACATCCTGTGGATGGTCCAGCGCACCCTGAACGGGCCGACGGCCGAGCCGGTCAAGGCGTTCAAGGACCTGAACGCCCGCGAGGTCTGGGTGCTGGCTCCGCTCGTCGCACTGATCATCGGGTTCGGCTTCTTCCCCAAGCCGCTGCTCGACGTGATCAACCCGTCGGTGCAGCAGACGCTGACCAACGTGCAAGTGCCGACCTCCACCATCGCTGAGAAGGGGACAGGTCAGTGAACTCCTCCATCCCAGCGCCGACGATCGAGTACGGCACGCTGGCGCCGCTGCTGGTGGTCTTCGGCGCGGCCGTCATCGGCGTGCTGGTCGAGGCGTTCGCGCCTCGGTACCTGCGCAAGTCGATCCACGTACCGCTCACCCTGCTGAGCCTGTTCGGCGCGTTCATGCTCGTGCTCGTGCAGGTCCTGCGCGGCAACGTGCCGACCGCGCCGGTCGCCATGGGCGCGGTCGCGGTGGACGGGCCCGCGCTGTTCATCTGGGGCGTCATCCTCGTCCTGTCGTTCGTGTGCGTGCTGCTGATCAACGACGAGGGCCACTTCGTCGCCTCGGCGGCGGCCGTGCCCGGCAGCGCCGACGAGGAGGAGGCCGAGACGCAGGGCGGCGGGCACACCGAGGTGTACCCGCTGGTGCTGTTCGCGGTGGGCGGCATGCTGCTCTTCCCGGCCTCCCACGACCTGCTGATGATGTTCGTGGGCCTCGAGGTCATGTCGCTGCCGCTCTACCTGCTGTGCGGCCTGGCCCGCCGGCGCCGCCTGCTGTCGCAGGAGGCGTCGATGAAGTACTTCCTGCTGGGCGCGTTCTCCTCGGCGTTCTTCCTGTACGGCACCGCGATGGTGTACGGCTTCGCGGGCACCGTCTCGCTGCCGGGCATCAACGAGGCCATGGCCAAGAGCGCCTCGCTCGACCCGATCCTGATGCTGGGGCTCGCGCTGCTCGGCGTGGGCCTGCTGTTCAAGATCGGCGCCGCGCCGTTCCAGGCCTGGAAGCCGGACGTCTACCAGGGCGCTCCGACCCCGATCACCGCTCTGATGGCCTCCGGCACGCTGGTCGCGGCCGTGGGCGCCGTGCTGCGGGTGTTCTGGGTGGGTCTGGGTAACCTCGACTGGAACTGGCGGCCGATCATCTGGGGCGTCGCCGCGCTCACCATGATCGTCGGCTCGATCCTGGCGATCACGCAGACCGAGATCAAGCGGATGCTGGCCTACTCGTCCATCGCGCACGCGGGCTTCCTGCTCGTCGGCGTGATGGCCACGTTCGGCTCCGCCGAGCAGAACGCCGTCTCGCTGAAGGCCATCCTGTTCTACCTGGCGGTCTACGGCATCACCACGGTGGGCGCGTTCGCGGTGGTCACGCTCGTGCGTGACCCGGGCGGCGAGGCCGGGCACCTGTCGCGCTGGGCCGGTCTCGGCAAGCGCGCGCCGGTGCTGGCCGGGGTGTTCGCCTTCTTCCTGCTGGCCTTCGCCGGCATCCCGTTGACGAGCGGCTTCTTCGGCAAGTACGCCGTCTTCGCGGCCGCGCTGAGCAGCGGGACGCAGCCCGGCGACTCGATGGGCGGCGGCTGGATGGCCGGCCTGGTCGTGGTGGGTGTGGTGGCCTCGGCCATCGCCGCGTTCTTCTACGTCCGCGTCATCGTGCTGATGTTCTTCAGCGAGCCCGCGGCCGACGGCCCGGCGATCGCGGTGCCCACTATGGGGACCGTGGCCGTCATCGCCGTCTCCCTGCTGGTTACCGTAGGGGTGGGGCTCTACCCGGAGTCCGTGCTCGGTGTTGCCAACGACGCTGCTCGCAGCCTGTTCATCAGATAAGGGGATCTCGTATGTCTGCGCCTCCCGTGATTGACCTTCCCATCGAGGACGAGCGGTTGGCGCAGGACCTGGCCAACGGAATGGCCGCGGTCGAGAAACTCCTGCGCTCGTCGGTGGAGAGCGAGGACGCCTTCGTCACGGAGGCGTCCAAGCACCTCATAGAGGCCGGCGGCAAGCGGTTCCGCACGCTGATGGTGCTGCTCGCCGCGCAGTTCGGCGACCCTTCCGCGCTGGGCGTGGTGCCCGGCGCGGTGGTGATCGAGCTGACCCATCTGGGCTCGCTCTACCACGACGACGTCATGGACGAGGCCCCGGTACGCCGGGGCTCACCGTCCGCCAACGCCCGGTGGGACAACACCGTGGCCATCCTCACCGGCGACTACCTGTTCGCCCAGGCATCCGACATCCTCGCGGACCTCGGCCCCGAGCTGATCCGCATCCAGGCGCAGACGTTCTCCCGCCTCGTGCAGGGGCAGATCCGCGAGACCGTCGGCCCGCGCGAGGATGAGGACCCGATCGCGCACTACCTGGGTGTGCTGGCCGACAAGACGGGCTCCCTGATCGCCGCGTCCGGCCGCTTCGGCGCGCTGCTGTCCGGCGCTCCCGCTGACGTCGAGGAGCGGCTCAGCCGGGCTTGTGAGGCCATTGGCGTGGCCTTCCAGCTCGGGGACGACCTGCTGGACGTGGCGTCCTCCGGCGCCGAGTCGGGCAAGACGCCGGGGACGGACCTGCGGGAGGGCATCAAGACGCTCCCGGTCCTGTACGCACTGGCGTCGGGGGAGGCGTCGCGTCTTCGCGACCTGCTGTCGGGGCCGGTGGCTGAGGACGACGTGGATGAGGCGCTGACTCTGCTCCGTGCCCACCCTGCGATGGCGCAGGCGCGGGCGGAGCTGGAATCGTGGGTGGACCGGGCTCGTACCGACATCTCCGGCCTTCCCGACGTCCCCGCCAGGTCCGCACTTTTGGCGCTATGTGACTACGTGGTCGAGCGTTCTGGCTGATTCCCGGACTCGCCGCGCGGCCCTCGCCGTCCTGAAGCTGTCGTACGTGAAGATCGCCAAGGCCAGCCAGACGATCGAGAAGCCGATCCACCGGCTGGACGGCATGGTCTCCTTGGCGATCAGCACGCCGCAGGCGAACTGCAGGATCGGCGCGATGTACTGCAGGAGCCCGATGGTGCTGAGCGGCACCCGGATGGCCGCCGCCCCGAACCAGATCAGCGGCACGGCGGTGGCCACCCCGCCGCCGATCAGCAGCAGCGCATGCGCGAGGCCATGGTCGGCGAACGTGCCCTGCCCGCCCGTCTGCAGGAAGAGGATGTAGCCGAGCGCGGGAAGGAACAGCACCAGGGTCTCGACGGTGAGACCCTCGGTGGCGGCCACGTTGGCCTGCTTCTTGACCAGCCCGTACACGCCGAAGCTCACGGCCAGGGTGAGCGCGATCCACGGCAGCCGCCCGTAGTCGATCGTCAGCACCAGCACCGCCAGCGCCCCGAACCCGACGGCCACCCACTGCAGCGGTCGCAGCCGCTCCCGCAGCAGCAGCACGCCGAACAGCACGTTGACGAGAGGGTTGATGAAGTAGCCAAGAGCGCTTTCGACGACGTGCCCGCTGTTGACCGCGTAAATGTAGACGCCCCAGTTCACGGTGACGAGCGTGGCGGCCAGCGTCAGCAGCCCGATCTTCTTGGGCTGCCTGATCAGGGCACGGAACCAGGACCAATGCCGCCGCACGGCCAGCACGGCGACAACCGTGACGAGTGACCACACCATGCGGTGCGCCAGGATCTCGACGGCGCCGGACGGCTTGAGGAGCGGCCAGTAGAGGGGGAACAGGCCCCACACGGTGTAGGCGGCGATCCCGAACAAGACACCGCGCCGAAGGTCAGGCATGTACCCCATCTTCGGCCATTACCACCTTTAAACACAAGTTTCGTCCGCTATACGGAATCGTGTAGCCACTCTAAAGCGTTGGCGCCTGTGTAGTGTGGGACGAGACCTAGTGGAGGTAGCGCCATGGGCTGGATTTTCGGCGGAAACAAGACATCGATGGTCCGACCCGAGGACGCCCTTCCGGGCCGCCCCGACCCCATGCCGATCCCCTCCCGCCACGCGGTCCTGGACGCCCCGCTCACCCCGCCCGCGGGCCTGGAGATCGCCGACTTCGGCCTCGGCTGCTTCTGGGGCGCCGAGCGCAAGTTCTGGCAGACGCCCGGGGTCGTCACGACGGCGGTCGGCTACCAGGGCGGCTACACGCCCAACCCGACGTACGAGGAGGTCTGCAGCGGCCTCACGGGGCACGCGGAGGTCGTCCGGGTGGCGTTCGACCCGGCGAAGGTGTCGTACGAGGAGCTCCTGAGGGTCTTCTGGGAGGCCCACGACCCGACGCAGGGCATGCGCCAGGGCAATGACGTGGGGACGCAGTACCGCTCGGCCATCTACCACCACTCGCCGGAGCAGCAGAAGGCTGCTGAGGCCTCTCGGGAGGCGTATCAGGGGGTGCTGAAGGCGGCCGGCTACGGCGAGATCACCACGGAGATCGCCTCCGCGGGGCCGTTCTACTATGCCGAGGACTATCACCAGCAATACCTGTACAAAGTGCCCAATGGCTACTGCGGCATCGGTGGCACGGGCGTGGCCTGTCCGGTCGGCCTGACCTCCGGCGAGGCGTAGACCTGCGGAGATAGCCAGATTCTGGCCTATGGTCGCCCGGTAGGTCCGGCGCCGATCATGGGCCAGAGCCGTCTTCGGCGACAGCCTTCACTGCAGGGTCAAGCCGCCGCCCGCTGGGCGGCGGGCGGCCGGGCGGTCCGGGCGGGCGTGCGGCCTCTCCGGGCCGGTCCCGCCCGGCCGCCCCGCCGCACCAACGAACGCAGGCAGAACCACGCGCAGGACGTTCTCCAGCACCATGCGAGAAGCTGACTGCCGGACTGAGTCTATGAGGCCAAGGAATGCCTCCGGCGGGAGCACTCCGGCACCGAGGTAATCGCCACACGGACCTGAACGTAGCTGGGTGGCAGGGGGCTGATCACCTTTGAGTGTGGAGGATTGGGCTGAGATCCGCCGGTTCACCTGTCGGAGGGGATGCCGATCAGGGCGATCGTCCGCAAGCTAGTGTTGCCGATCACTCATGATGGTGATGAACGCGACATCCGCAGTAGTGATGTAGCCGCGTGAAAAGACCCCGCCGGATGTGCCGGGCGGGGTCTTGGTGTGCAAGCTGACGGCTTGGTGTACATCTTGCCATTGGCGAAGCCACAACGGCCGAAGGGCTGAACGGGTGGAGCAGCGGCGACAACTGATCAATTTCAGTACCGTTACGGCCATGGATGAGGCATTCAACGAGCTTGATATACGTCTGTACTTTGACGATGAACTCATCGCCGGCATCGTCCTAGACGACGTACAGGATACCTACCCCTGGTACCAGGGTGTGATCGTCGATGGCCCCGCGCTAGGGCGGTGGCGGACGTTCGCGGAGGCGTACCACCATGCTGATCTGGAGTTTGACTACTGCCCGCACCATCCCCACGAAGGTTCCTACGACGAGACCGATCTCGCGGCATATGTCGGCGCGTTGACGGAACTTCACCAGACCGGCCAGACGAAGGACGCTTGCCTGGACGACGACGGATGGCTGACGCCTTGGACTGACGCTCAACCGGAACAGCTCGAAGGTTACCTACGGTTCCTGGATTTCCGGCGCTGGCGGGCCGTAGCACGGACAGGAGAAATCGCGGTTGAGATTCCTCTGCCGCCGAGCCTTGACCTCACAACCAGACGATTCTCGTTCCGGGTGTCAGCATCGTGACGAATGATCTTCTTAGGCTGCTTCACTCTGTGGCGATGACCTCGTTGACCGCAGCGCGTGCGGCGGACTCGTCGACGATGGTCTTGTCGGCGATGAAGGTGGCCAGCAATGCCTGGATGGCCAGGTTGTTGATCGCGCGGGGGTAGCCGCGGCTGGCGGTGTGGATCAGCGCCGCTCGCATGCGCTCGGCCCGCTCTCCGACGAGGACGGCCGGGCACTGCTGGACGGCGTACTGGGCCCGGCACGCAAACCGGCCGAAATCGGACGCGCGCGGCACACCGTTGTTCCGCTGGGCGAGCGCGCGGTAGGAGGCGGAGAAGGCGATGGTGACGGCGTTGTGCTCGGCACCGTCCAGGGTGAGTCCCGTTCGCGGCGGCGATGCGCAGGGCGAGCGGCAGGCCGCCGCACGCACGCACCAGTCATGGCGTATGCGCCGTAGCCGTTACGCAAGTGCCGGGCCCTCTTCCGGGGAGTGAGCCACCTAACGTGGGAGTGGCGGCCCGCCCAGCGGGCGGTGACGAGAACTCCGCGAGCCGTGGCATAGCCCGTCAGTTCGGTCTCGTCGGCACCGCCGGAGTGCCACAGTCCCAGGAGTTCCAGATCCAGGCCGAAATGCGCCACGACGCCTCGTTTCCCGTCTGCCACCACCAGTCCGTGTTCGGTGGCGGTCAGTGTCGGGTCGTCGCCGATGACGCGGGAGATCGGTGACTCGTCGGTTGCCGCGCCCTCCGCGCACAACACCCAGCCGTGGCTGTTCTACCACCAGGCCGGTTACTGCTGGGTGATCAGGTGTGAAGGAGTAGGCGAGCGTGAGCGTGCCGCTGGACGGCAACGCGATGGGCGGTGACGGGATGCCTGTATACACGGCCGTCAGCTCCTGCCGCCGGGTGGCGTAGCAGGACCGCGAAGGCGATCACGGCTGCCGGATCACGAGCGCGAACCCGATCGTCATGCCGACGAGTCGGGTCACCTCCGGCGGCAGCATGGCTTCCCATAACGAGATCTGCTGGTGGGCGATGCGCAGCATGGTCGGCTATCTGACATCAAGGTCATTCTCCCGGCATCACCATCGTCACCGCAGGCATTCCCCAGGTCAGGAGAGATCAGGTACCCGACTTTCCAGGGGCAAGTAGCTAGACGGCGCTGTTATAGCTGGGGGCGCGGGACCGTACCAATGCGGTGGTCCGCGCCCTTCACACGGACGTCCTCGACTGATCACTGGACCGCGATACGGTCCCGGCCGAAGGATCCGGCGGGTGCCGCATCGCTGCGGCGGGCCGCCGCGATGGCCAGAGCCGCCAGCAGCGTGGTCACGAAGATCGTCACCGCGAGTGCGGTCCACGTGGCCGCGTCGGGGTGGATCAGCGCCTGACCGCGCAGCGCCTGCCACGCCGTGATGGCGAACAGCGCGGTGTACCCCAGGATGACGACCCCGGTCAGCTGAGCGCGTACGCGTGCGTGGCGGAGCCAGCTGATCCGGGCCGCGAGGGCGGTGAGGAGCAGCACCGCGAGCACGAACACCTGGACGGAGTGCAGGCCGATGAAGTGCGGAACGCGCAGGTCGCCGCCCACAGTGCTCCAGTTCGTGATCAGCATGCCGCCGCCGTCCGGCACGCCCACCCCGTGGCCCCCCACCAGCGACACCGGGTTCCCGTAGGCGTCCTCGACCATCCGGGGTCCGTTCGCCGAGGTCGACCCGACGATGATGGACGCCAGCGCCATGCCCAGGACGGCCAGCCCGATCCCGGCGCGCATTGCCCAGGTGAGTGCCGCGTCACCGACCCGCTGGAACAGCAGCATAACGGCGATGAGCAGACTCGCCCCGAACAGGCCGATCACGCCCGAGGAGAAGATCTGCTGCCCGACTGTGTTGAACGCGTCGGTTTCGGCGTTGAAATGGCTGTAGGTGCCGCGGGCGGCCTGTACCACGATGAAGCCGACGTCGATCAGCCCGGCGACGGCGAAGGCCGTTCCGAGGGTCCACATCGTGCGCCTTGCCTTGCGGAGCTGCGGCAGCATCCAGGCGAGCGTCGCGCCGTACAGGACGAACGACACCCCGAACTTCAACGGCTTCGCCCAGATCGACTGCTCCATGAGCTCACGGTCGTCTACGAAGAGACCGAAGCCCGCGACGACGACGAGCGCCGACATCGCCGCCACCATGACCATTAACGGCCGGTGCCACGACTTGATTGCGTACGGTGTATCAAATGTCATGCGTACAGCGTATTCGCCGTAATTGTCACTTTTGGCTGCTGGCACCTATAAAGTGAACTAGTAACCTCAAGAAGTGAACTAGTACACTAAGGGATCTCATGCAATCGTCGAGCCAGGATCCGCCTTACCGGCGCATCGTCGAGGAGCTCCGTGTCCGGATCCTCTCCGGCGACCTGCGGTCAGGCGAGCGGATGCCGTCCATCCGGCAGATCGCCCAGCGCTGGGGTGTCGCGATCGCGACCGCGACCAAGGTCATTGCGGCCCTGCGCGACGAGGGACTGGTCGTGGCGAGGGTCGGCGCTGGCACGGTGGTCGCCGCCCGTGCGAGCCACCAGCAGCCGGAACCAGGGCACCTCCCCAAGCAGGCACTCAGCCGCACGCACGTGCTGCGCACCGCCATCGCGATCGCCGATACCGAGGGGCTCGGCGCCGTGTCCATGCGGCGGCTCGCGGCCGAACTCGGAGTCGGCCCGATGTCGCTCTACCGGCACGTGGCGAACAAGAACGAACTGGTGACGCAGATGGTCGACGAGGTCTTCGGCGAACCAGAGCTGCCCACCCCTGGGCCGGAGGGGTGGCGGGCCAAGCTCGAACTGGTCTCCCGCCGGCAATGGGAGCTGGGGCGGCGGCACATCTGGCTGCCCAGGGCCATCTCGTTCACCCGCCCGCTGCTCGTGCCCAACATGATGGCCCACACCGAGTGGACCCTGCGCGCGCTCGACGGGCTGGGGCTGCCCATAACGGTACGGATACGAGAGGCGCTCACACTGCACGCCCTGGTCGTCACCGTCGCCCTGTCCATGGCCGACGAGGTCGAGGCGGAGCAGGAGAGCGGTGTGACGCTCACGCGGTGGTGGCTCGAACAGCGGCACCGATCCGAGGAACTCCTCGACAGCGGACGCTTTCCCCTGCTGGCCACGATTCCAAGGGAGACGGTGTCAGATTTGGACGGACTGTTCGAGTACAGCCTGGCCCGTCATCTCGACGGTTTCGCCGTACTGCTGGAGGAGCGGACCGGGGCCGATACGTAGGACTCAAGCAGTCGCCAATCGCCGGCCTTGGGCAGGGCGCCCTAGTCGGCTGCGGGGGTGGCGCGGTGCGGCAGGGATCGGTGCGGGCGGTGGTGGTTGTAGGCGTCGCAGAAGCGATCAATGAGTGCCTGCAACTGGGTGAGGCTCGCTGGTCCTTTTCCGTTCGGCCTCCCTCCGAACCGGGCAGACCCGTTCCGAGTACCGCGAGCTCTACACCAGCACCGAGCCCGACAAGGTCGGCCTGCGCGTGATCATGTCGACACCCGAGTTGGAGGGCGATTCTCGCCGCGCCGCCCCAAGGCGGGCACGGCTGACTCCACGAAGGCTGATCCTCCGTTGCCCGCGGACCTGGGCGGAAGGCCATATAGGTTGATCGAATGGATGTTGAAGGGCTGACTGCCACTACGGTGGACAAGGTCCCGTTGGTGGGCTTGGGGGCCATGGCCCGGATTCGCGAGGTCCGTCGGGTGCTCGGTGGTCGATCGTGACGGCGGTGCGCGGCGACGGTCGGCTCGCTGCCAGGATCGAGGAACTGCTGGGTTCCCGGCACCCGGTGGCGGCCGCCGCCTTGATCTCCCCTGATGGCGTGACGGTGGCCGGCCGTGGCGCCGACCTGGAAGCGGACTTCGAGATCGGATCGATCTCCAAGGCGGTCACCGGGCTGCTGTACGCCGATGCGCTGGAACGCGGCGAGATCAAGGCCGAGACGACCGTGGGTGAGCTGCTGCCTCTCGGTGAGGTCCCGGTCGCGCGGGTGACGCTGGCCTCGCTCAGCCGGCATCAGTCGGGACTGCCCGGATTGCCCAAGTCGGCGCATCCGCTGCGGCGGACCCTTGCCCTGTGGCGGCACGGCACCAACCCTTACGGTGACGACCTGCGGCAACTGCTCGTCCAGGCCCGGGACGTACGGGTGGGCAGGCTACGGACCCGCTATTCCAACTTCGGGTTCGAACTGCTGGGCCACGCGATCGCCGGCGCGGCCGCGATGCCTTACGCCGATCTCGTGCGCGAGCGCATCTCCGGCCCCCTGGGACTCGACCACTTCTACCTGCCCGCGACGGCCGATGAGCTCGGGCCGAACGCGCTCATCGGCAGGAGCCGGCGAGGCCGGCCACGGGAGCCGTGGACCGGGGAGGCGATAGGGCCCGCAGGTGGCATCCGGGCCTCCATCCAGGACATGGCCCGCCTGGTGGCCGCGCTGCTCGACGGCTCCGCGCCCGGGATCAGCGCCCTCGATCCGGTCGCGCCCTTCAGCAAGGGAGCACGCATCGGCGCGGGCTGGATCACCATCGACGTCAAAGGGCGTCAGATCACCTGGCACAACGGCGGCACCGGCGGCTTCCGGTCCTGGGCAGGACTCGACCGCGACAGCGGGACCGGCGCCGTCATCCTGTCCGCCACCTCGGCATCGGTCGATCGTCCCGGATTCATGCTGCTGACCGAACACACCAGCCGATAGGGACGACGCGTTACGGCAGGGTATACCGGACGGGGCCATCGAGACAGCCGTCAGTCGGCTGTCGCCAGCCGGTACTGGGTGGGTGTGACGCCGTACGAGCGGGTGAACCAGCGGGTGAGGTGGGCCTGGTCGGTGAAACCGGCCTCGCCGGCGACCCGGGCCGCGGGGTGCCCCCTGGCGAGCAGGCGGCGCGCGGCACGCAGGCGTAGCTGGCGCTGATATTCGCTGGGCGCCAGCCCGTAGGTCGTGCGGAAAGCCCGGTAGACGGCGTACCGGCTGGAACCGGTCCAGGCCGCGAGGTCGTCGGCGCTGATCGGGTGGGCGTAGCAGTCGTGGATCAGTTCGCGCGCCTTCGCGGCGAGCTGAGCGACCGCCGGCGTACGGGGGACGGCGCGCGGTCGTGCGGGCCTACGCGCGGCCAGGCCCGCGAGGGCGGCGACGGCGGCGTAGAGCAGTTCGTCACGTTCGAGCGGACCAGCGCCGTGCGACAGCGCGCTGTGCAGCCCGCGCAGCCGCGCCGCGAGAGCGGGGGAGTCGATGACCGGGGCGGCGAACAGCGGCCGGCCGGCAGGGCGCTGCGTCACGTCGGCGAGGACGTCGGTGATGAGCTCTTCGCCGATGTGCACGATCCGGTAGGTGAATCCCAGTTCATGGGCCGCGTGCCCGTCATGCACCTCGTCGGGGTTGAATGCCATGACCATGCCGGCCGCGCTCGTGTGTCCCGCGCCGCGGCAGGTGAAGGTCTGCGCGCCGTGCTCGGTGACGCCGAAGGAGTAGGTCTCGTGGCTGTGCCGGTGATAGCGGTGGCGCAGAAAGCTCGCGTACATGGCTTCCAGCGGCATCTCGGCTGAACGCCAGTATGTCGCCCATTCCCGGCTTCGGCCGGTCATCTCGTCATCACCTCGTTCCGCCCGCTGACATGAGTGCGGCGCACGAGCCTACAAGACCGGCCCGGCGTGAGGGCACAGCATAGGCGCTGGTGGTCGCGCCCGCCTTCTCGGTTCACGGGCGCGGGAAGACGCGTTGTGGAGGTGTTCCATGGCGGGCACGACAACGGGCGGCACGGGCGGTACCCGGCCGTACCTGCTGCTGGCCACGACGATGTTGCTGTGGGGGAGTGGCTTCAGCAGTTCCAAGGTGATCGTCGATCACCTGCCCCACTCCGTGGTCGCGGTGTTGCGTTTCGGCGGCGGTGCTCTGGCGTTGCTGGTCGCCCTGCGACTCTCCCGGGGAGGCGCCGTCATACACCGGCGGTCGTCGCCGCGGAACTGGGCGAGGGCGGCAGGAGCGGGGGTGCTCGGCGTCTTCGTGTACAACCTGCTGTTCTTCTGGGGGTTGTCGCTCGCGCCGGCGATCGACGGGAGCACCATCGTCCCGGTCATGAGTCCCGTGCTGACCACGGCCTTTCTGCTGATCACGCGGCGGGAGAAGGCGTCGGCGGCGCGGGTGGCGGGGTTGGCGTGCGGGGCGGCCGGTGCCGTGATCTTCTTCGTGGGCTCGGGAGGAGCGGCAGGCGGGGGTCAGGTGCGGCTCGCGGGCGATCTGCTGTTCCTGCTCAGCGCCGGCTGCTGGGCCGGGTTCACGCTGCTGGGCCGTCGTGTTCTGGCCGGTATCGAGCCGCTTCGGGCGACGACGTACGCCACGGTGAGCGGGGCCGTGCTGCTGGCGATCTACAGCGCGCCGGCGGCCGTCGAGGTCGCCTGGCACGACGTGCCCGCCTACGTCTGGCTGAACGTCGTCTTCGTGGCGCTCGGCCCGACCGCGGTGGCGAACCTGCTCTACTACCAGGGCGTCAAGGCGGTAGGCCCCGCGTCGGCGTCCATCATGATGTTCCTCGTCCCCATCGTCGGGACCACCTGCTCCGCCCTGCTTCTGGGCGAGTCCTTCGACGCCGTGCAGGCGGTGGGGGCGGCCGTGCTCCTCGTGGGAGCCGTACTCGCCGTCACCCAAGGCAGGATCCCGAAGTGGCGTCGCGCCATCACGTCCTGAGATTGCCGGACATCGACCAGCACATGACGTTCCTCAATACCGGAAGGACGACGATGTGGGAAGGACGAAGTCTCGGCGGCGTTTCGAGCAGATCCACAGGGAGCTCGCCGCTCGGACGGCACGAACGCCACGTTCTCACAGCTGCCGCGCTCACCTCGCTCGCGGCGACCTCGGGCGAGGTCAAAGGGCGAGCGTGCGGGCCGCGTGTTCGGTCCACGCGGCCAGGAACGCCTCCCGCTCCAGATCACCCGGCGTGTGACCGATGAGGAGGTCCAGCAGCGGGAAGTAGGTCAGGGACGAGATGAGCACGGCGGCCGTGGCCTCCGGATCTGCCGCTTCCACCACGCCCAGCGCCCGCTGGTCCTCGATCCAGGTGGCGCACTCCCGATAGAGGGTGGCCAGCACGCCCTGCCACATCGGCTCGAAGATCTCCGGGAAGGCGTCGAACTCGCGCAGCATGATGCGCACCAGGTCCCTGTCGCCATCGATCACGTCCCACACGGCTCGCGCCATCATGCGCAGCGCCTCGCGCGGGTCGTCCGGAACCCGCTCCACCACCTCCTGCCTCCTGAGCGCCATCGTGCCCAGGTTGCGCCGCACGGCCGTCTCGAGCAGGGCCTGCTTGGAAGGGAAATGCTTGTAGAGCGCTCCTGAACCGCTGGCGAGCCCGCATGCCTCCTGGATGTCGGTCACGGAGGTCGCGTCGTAGCCACGGAGTGCGAACAGCCTGATGGCCTCGTCGAGGATGCGCCTCCGAGTCACGCCGGGATTGGTTCTCGCCATAGTGAGAGAGTACTCTCTTTCTATGGTTCAAGTGATCGTGGAAGAGACCATTCGCTGCACGCCGGAGGAGTATCTGGAGTTCGTCATGGACGCCGACCGGTACGCGGAGATCGACGACAAGATCGGCCCGATCGACTGGGTACACCGCATCGACAACCTCGTGGAGTTCAAGTTTCGCCCCGTTCTGCCGGGTATCCCGGGTCCGGCGCCCAGACTGGTCTCCCAAATGCGCCTGACTCCAGGCCGGCGCGTCGACGTCCGGTACGCGCCCCTGCCCCGCAACCGTTTGAACCACCGACTGTCCCGCTTCAGCGCCTCCTTCGAAGCGAAGGCCACAGCGGACGGCGTCTCGAAGGTGACGCGCATGATCTCGATCGAGTTCGCGCCGTTGCTGCGCTGGTTGCTGGAGCCGATCCTGCGTCGCCGGCTGCCTGCCGACGTGCGCAAAGAGGTTTACGGGGCCAAGCAGCGGCTGGAGAGCACAGGGACCAATCCGCCCGGGAACTGATCACCCGGCGCATCTGGCCGGCGATCACGTCCACTCCGCAGGCGGACGGGGGCGACGGCGGGAGGCCGAAAACCTCGACTCAGCAAAAACGCGCGCGAGCACGCCGCCTCACCACGCTCGACGCGATCGGGTTACCACCCGCGATCGGCGACCTCCCGGGCGGCAGTCTCGTCGCGGCGGGGCCACGGCCTGCGGTCGGGCCAGCGCCTGGCAGGAACTCCACTGGCAGATCGGCCATGGTGCGGCAAACCGCGCAAGATCTCTCTTGTGTAGGCGTCGATCTCATCGCCTTCTCCGGCTGAATCGCAACCTCCTGGAATGGCACGGCACGCTTGTTCCCAAGGACCAGACCGACCGGATCAGGTTCGGCATCATCGAGCGCGTCTACGACACCGGTGGCATCTCGAGCGACTGGACCCTGACCTTCGACCAGCTGCCGCTCGTCGCCGACGAAGCCAAGATCATGGAGCTGTACGGCAGGCTCAGGTAGCGATCGCGGCCAACTCCGCCCGCGAGGAGATCCCCAGCTTGGGGAAGGCCTTGTAGAGGTGGTAGCCGACGGTGCGCGGGCTGAGGTACAGCTGGGCCGCGATGTCGCGGTTGGACGCGCCCGAGGCGGCCAGCCGTACCACCTGTCTCTCCTGCGCCGTGAGGACGCTGAGCGGGTCGTCCGCCTGGCGCGGGGCTGCGGGGACGTCGCCGGTGGCGCGCAGCTCCGCGCGGGCCCGCTCGGCCCACAGTGCCATGCCGAGCCGGTCGAAGGTCTCCAGGGCGGCGCGCAACTGGGCGCGGGCGGCGGCGCGCTTGCGCGCCCGCCGCAGCCACTCGCCGTAGAGCAGCCGCGTGCGGGCCTGCTCGTGCGGCTGCTCGCCCTGCTCGTGCGCCCGCATGGCCTCGTCGTACAGGTCCTCGTCGTCCTCCACGAGGGCGCGGCAGCGCAGTGCGACCGCATCGGCGGACGGCACGCTGACGCCGGCCGCCCAGTCCAGGTAGTACGCCAGCGGCTCGCGTGCCAGGTCGGGCTCCCTGGCCCTGACCGCAGCCTCGATCCGGTCGGGGGACGAAAAGACGGACACCGGCGCGTTGTCGGGCGAAATCCTCTCCAGGATCCTCAGCGACGCCTCTGGACGGCCCAGCGCGAGCTCCAGCCGCCCGAGCCCGGCCACCGCGACCGCCTCAGCCGTGCGGAGCCCGCGCGCTCCGGCCTGTTGCAAGGCGGCCGCGGCCGCCGCCCGGCAACCGTGCTCGTCACCCAGCTCGCCGCGCGCCAGTGCGAGCAGCGCGGTGAGCGCGACAGCTCCGTTCCGCTGCCCCAGGTCGCCGACCACGGGGATGCTCTCCTCCAGCCGGGCCGCCGCTTCGTGATACCTGCCGAGCAACATCTGCGCCTGCATCCGGGTTTCCACCGCGACGGTCAGCCAGCCGCCCATGTCGTGGGCCCTGCACTCGGCCTCGACGCGCGCCGCGACAGCCTCGCCCTGACCGTAGCCCCCGATCGGCGCACACAGCTGGGCCAGGAAGAGCAGGCCCGGCACCTGAAGCCCGGACAGATCCGGAGCGAGTACCAGCCCCTGCATGAGCGTGACGGCATCCGACAGCTCGCCGTTGACCAGCGCGGACAGCCCGAGCGCGCCGCTCACCAGCGGTGAGTCGACCTCGGGCAGAGCCCTGAGCAGCTTCGCCGCCTGCTGCGCCAGGCCCGGGTCACCGGCGTACCACGCGCAGCGCACCGCTTCCACGAGCAGGTAGGCCGCCCGTTCGGCATCGAGCGGGGCGACCCGCTCCGCGCCGGCCAGGATGAGCTCACCGGCCGTGGCCTGGCTGCCCTGCTCGAACTCCCGATGGGCGCGCACCTGGATCAAGTGGGCGAGGGCCAGCGGGTCCTGGATCTCCTCACTGGCCCGGTCGGCCAGCGCGCCTGCGCGGGCCGGCTGGCCCGCGTCGCTGGCCGCCACGGCCGCGGCGGCCAGCCGTACCGACCGCTTGGCGGTGTCGGGGGTGAGTTCGGCGGCCCGTTCGTAGGCCGCGGCCATGGCCGCATAGCCGGAACGAGTGCGCGCCCGCTCCGCGGCCAGCTCCAGCTCGCGCGCCACATCCTCGTCGGGCGTGGTCGTCGCCGCGGCCAGATGCCAGGCCCGGCGGTCGGCGTGCTCGCCACCATCGAGCACCTCGGCGAGCGCGAGCCGTACGGCCAGCCGCGACGTCAACGGCACGTTCTGGTAGGCAGCGGCCCTGATGAGCGGGTGCCTGAAGGCCACCGTGGCCCCGTTCACCGTGACCAGCTTGGCCTGCTCCGCCGCTTCCAGGTCCGCCAGCCGGGCGGAGAAGGACTCCGCGGCGCGCAGCACGATGCCCAGGTCGCCCGTGTCGTCGGCGGCGAGCACCGCGAGCAGAGCCTGCGCCGTGTCGGGCAGCGCCCTGATCTGCTGCTGGAAGGCCTCCTGCACCCGGTTGGCGACCGGAATCGTGGTGAACGGGTTCAGCTGCCCGGCCTGCTGCTCCGCGGTGAACGTGGACGGCAGTTCGAGGAGCGCGAGTGGATTGCCGCACGCCTCGGCCAGGACGCGGTCACGCACCTTCGGCGCCAGATCCCTGGCCGAGTCGGCCAGCAGCGCGACGGCCGCCTCGCGGTCCACACCGTCCAGCCACAGCTCGGGCAGCCCTTGCGGGTGGAACTCCTCCCTGCCCGCGAACACCAGCGCGATGCCTTCCGCGTCCAGCCGCCGCGCCACGAACACCAGGGCGTCGATGGAAGCCCGATCGAACCACTGCGCGTCGTCGACCAGGCAGAGCAGCGGCCCGTCGTCCGCGACCTCGGCCAGCAGGCTGAGCAGGGCCAGCCCGACGAGAAACCGGTTCACCGGAGCTGCCGCACCCAGCCCCAGTGCGCCCCGCAGCGCCGCCGCCTGCGGTTCGGGCAGCGCGTCGATCCGGTCGAGCTCGGAACGCAGGAGCAGATGCAGGGCGGCATACGGCAGCTCCGCCTCGGACTCGATGCCGACCCCGTGAAGCACCCGCACTCCCGCGGCGCGCTCGGTCAAATGGCTGAGCAAGGCGGACTTCCCGATGCCCGGCTGCCCACGCATCACCAGCACACCACTGCGCCCGGACCGCGCGTCCGCCAGCAGCCGATCCACCTGCGCCTGCTCCGCAGCCCGCCCATACAACATGGCCGAAAATCTAGCGGAACGTGAGTTCATACCTCCGGCCTGGCGGCGGCGGCGAACGGCCAGGGCTGGAAGTGCCGCCCAGTGTGCGAGCGGGTGACCGTGACCGGGCACTACCGTCACGATGACAGATTCGGCGCGCCACCGGCCTGCGTAATTTCGATGGCAGCAGGGACGACAGCGTCCCGCACGACGAAGGGATCTGATCATGGCTGCCCTTGCCACCGCGCCCACCACTGCCGCCGGTTCCAACGCCGAGGCCAAGTTGCTGCGTTTCGCGCTCAAGCAGGACGCCATCGGGTCGGGCGCCAACGGCCTCCTCTTTCTGGCCGTCGCAGCGATCTTCGGCTCGATGTTCGGCCTGCCCGCCGTCTTCCTCGTGCCGGTCGGCGCGTTCCTGGTCGCCTTCGCCGCGACCCTCCTCTACCTTGCCGCCCGTCCTGTGGTGAACAGGGCGGCGGTGATCGCGGTGATGGTGGTCAACGTGGCATGGGTGCTGGCCAGTGCGGAGCTGCTGATCGCCGGGTGGTTCCGGCTGACCGGTCTGGGCACCGCCTTCGTGATCGCCCAGGCGGCAGTGGTGGCGGGTTTCACCAGCCTGCAGTTCGCCGGGCTCCGCAAGGCCTGAGCGGGCCTTTCAGTTCGTCGCTCGATTGCTACCACGACCGGCCGGTCTCCCAGCATTCCCGCCGTTACGGCGCTGCTGGCGTACGACCGAGCCGGCCGTCCACGACCGCGGCGCCGAGCGTGTGCGGTCCCCGTCCGACTCCTCTAGCCCTCGGCGACCACCGACACTGAAGAGCGACACGTCGCCTGGGCATGCAGCGCCTGGCTCGCCGTCAGCGTGCTCACCTGACGAACTCGCTGATCGTTCGGGTGAACAGCTCGGGCTGCTCGAGGTTCCAGATGTGACCGGCGTTCGGGATCACCCGGAGTTCGGCGCCGTGAACGCCGGCGGCGATCTCCTCGGCATGCGGCAGGTTGGCCTTGTCCTTGGCTCCGTTGAGCACGAGGGTCGGGACCTTGATCTCGCCGAGCCTGTCACGCAGATCGAGCCGGCCCAGCTCCGCCAGTCCGGTGAGGATGGTGGCCTTGCCCGCGTGGCGCAGGTCACGGGCGGCCTGCTCAAGGTGTTCGGCCCTGCCTCCGGCGTACATACCCTTGAGGATGCTCACGATCGTCCTCTCCGGCATCAGGCGCATCATGAGGCGTTGCAGGGCGTCTCCACCGCCGCGTGCCGTACCGCCGGACAAGACCAAGCCGGCGACCTGAGCCGGTTCGGCCAGCGCGACCAGCAGCGCCACGCTGACCGAACCGGAGACAGCCACGAGGTGAACGGGCTCGGCCTCGCCACGGAGCACCGCACGAATCGATGCGACGGCACGTTCCAGCGTGAACGGTCCGGGCGTCGCGCCGTGACCGGGTAGGTCAGGAGCCAGCACCCGATGTCTGTCTCCCAGCTGGGAGATCTGCGGCTGCCAGGCGCGCCCGCTCGATCCGAACGCGTGCATGAAGACGATGACCGCCATATCGCGGCTCCTTCCTCTGGTTACGTGGGCCTGCCCTGCCCAAGATCGCAGATAACCGCCGAGGCGGGCAGGCCACACCGGGGTCAGCGGCCGTAGGCCGCGGTGAGTTGTCCGACGAGGGTGGCGAACGGCATGTCGAGGTCGCCGTACACTTCGCCGGCGATCGGGTGCGCGTTGTCGGCGAGGATCTCCACGGCGAGCGTGGCGTAGTCGCTCAAGATCACGCCTGCCTGCTGCAGCCGGAGGAGGCCTGTCTCCCGCTTGGTCTGGGAGAAGGTGCCACAGGCGTCGACGGCCACGTAAGCGTCGTAGCCTGCCGCGGTCGCGGAGATCGCGGGGAATGCGGCGCAGACCTCGAGCGAGACCCCCGCGATGACGAGTTTGCTGCGTCCGGTCGCCTCGACGGCGTCGCGTACCCGGTCGTCCTGCCAGGCGTTCACCGAGCTCCTGTCGATCACCTTCAGCTCCTGCGGCAGTACGGCCTGCAGTTCGGGGATGAGCGGTCCCCACATGCTGTCAGCGGCCGTGGTGGTGACGATGACCGGCAGCTTCAGGCGGAGTGCGGCCTTGGCCAGGCTTGTGACGTTGTGCCGCAGCTCGCTCACGGTAATGTCGCGAACCCCCGTGAACAGCCCGATCTGGTGGTCCACCAGCAGGAGGGCGGCGTTGTCCGCGGTCAAGGGGGTGTGGAATCGGTCCTGCATCTCTGCCTCTCTCTTCCGATAGTCACGGTTGGTGACGCGCCTCCAGCTTCGATGCGGCGACCTGCTGGAACAATCGCGATCTGGCACACTATTGGTGAGCAATCTTCACCAATGGGGGCGCGGGCGGTTGGACGAGCAGGAGATCGAGACCTTCCTGACCCTCGCCGAAGAGCTGCATTTCCGCCGTACGGCAGAGCGTCTGGGCCTGTCGCAGGGCCGGACCAGCCAGATCATCAGGAAGCTGGAACGCCGCATCGGCACCCCGCTGTTCGAGCGCACCAGCCGGCGGGTCAGTCTGACTCCGATCGGGCGCCAGCTCCGTGACGGCATCGAGCCGGCCCATCGGCAGATCCAGCGCGAGATCGCCAAG
Source organism: Nonomuraea sp. NPDC049400 (assembly GCF_044466425.1). Lineage (NCBI taxonomy): Bacteria > Bacillati > Actinomycetota > Actinomycetes > Streptosporangiales > Streptosporangiaceae > Nonomuraea > Nonomuraea sp. NPDC049400. Next base: position 219,529 of record NZ_JBITMP010000015.1, on the reverse strand, counting down.
GCCGCGGCCGCCGGGCGTGGCATTCGGGGAGGGCTGCGTCTCGGCTTCTTCGGCCCGGCGACCGCACACGTGCTCAGCCAGATCATCGATGAGTTCCATGATCGCCATCCGGACTGTGAGGCCCAGCTCACCCTGGAGACACAGATCGACGACCACCTGGCGCCGCTGCGCAACGAGAGCGTCGACCTGCTGGCCACCCTGCTCCCGGTGAACGAGCCGGATCTCACCGTCGGCCCCGTCCTGCTGCGCGAGAGCTACGTGCTTGCCGTCTCCTCCCGCCACCCCTTCGCACGGCGCGAAACGGTGGTCCTCGACGACCTGGCCAGGGATACGGTGTTGACCGTCGACGGCGCCCCGGCGTACTGGCTCGACCGGCACATCCCGCCGCGGACCAGCGCTGGAGAGCCCATCCGCCGCGGACCGTCGGTGACGACCTTCCAGGCGGCGCTCGCTCTGGTCGCGGCGGGCAAGGCGATGGTTCCGCTCACCTGCCAGGCCACTCGCTACTACGCCCGGCCGGACATCGCCTACCTCCCCATCACGGACGCCCCGGAGGCCGCCTACGGGCTGGTATGGAAGACCACGAGAGAGAACGCCAGGATTCGCGCCTTCGCCGGTCTCGCCGCCCGCGTTTGAGCTCTGGACGCGCTTCGCTATTTCAGCGTCGTGGCGCAGGAGCAGCACCTGACGCATCTCCCGAGGCGTCCACTCCTACGCCCAGTTGTCACTTGTGGTGTAGGTGGGGTGCAAGTGATGATCAAGTGCCGGTCCATATGTTCCTCTCGTTCGGAAAACCCACGAAAGGGACGGTCCTTTGCCCGCTCCTGCGGCGAGTCCAAGCTCGTCGCCCGCGACGGCGTTCGGGCTCCTGTTCTGGGATTTCTCTACTCAAAGTGACGTTAAGAATACTTTTTGTAATCAGTTGAGACGTATCCGGAGGATCGCCGTGAAGAGCATCAAGAGGATTGCCCTCGTCGCCGCCATCTCTGCCTCCCTGGTCACCGTCATGGGCGGTGCCGCCAACGCCTCGATGTCCGCGGCCCCCGGCTCGGTGTTCGTGGCCTACGAAGGGCCGGGCTTCACCGGCCCTTCACAGGTCATCAGCGAGTGCGGCGTGACCAACCTCCGCTACCGCGGATCGTACAAGTGGTACGGCTTTGGCCAGGCCGGCCGAATGCACAACCAGATCAACGCCAGAGGGCTGGTGCACTTCAAGCTGCCCGCCAAGGGCAACGCGCAGCAGAAGACGGTCGTCGGTTGGAAGAGCATCTTCAAGGTGTGCTGACGCCCACTGTGGCGGCCTGCGTCCGATACGTGATTCCGTCGGCTTGATGCGCACGATCTCGATCGACTTCGCGCCGTTCGTTCGGTGGTTGCTGGATCGGGGCGCGTGGGCGGTGCATGCCCGGACCGGCCGAAAGCCGCACGCCGGGCACGTGTCGACCGGCGCGCCCGGCGAGGCGTAGGCCCCCGGTGGCGGTCGGGGGCTTGCGTATGATCGAACCTGTGACCGAGGACATCTCGTCACGGGCGATCGAGCTTCTTCGAGATGCCCGCCTGCATGGTCACAAGTACGCCATCGACGCTGTGGTCGCAGCTACCGCACTGCGCTCGGTGCGCCCGGTCATCGTTCTGACATCTGATGAGGATGGCATGAGCAAACTGTGCGGGAAAACCGTACAGGTGGTCCCTGTCTGAGACTGCTTGCAGGGTGACCGAGCGCCTCCAGAACTGTGCTCCGCGGCTTCCCTTCCACCGCTTGAGATGCGGCGTCACCGCAGAGTTTCCTCATCCGATGAGCCGTTTGCGCCAATCCAGGGGCACGACGGTGATGGTCTGGTCGGGCTGGCCGTTCCACTGCACCGAAAGGCCGGTTTCTTGGAGCGCGGCCACGACCTGCCGGCCGATGGACGCGGTCGTCTCCGATGAGCCGTCGAAGCCGCCGTACAGGAGTGAAAGTCCGTGTCCTGCCGCGGCGGAGTCCGTGCACTGCGTGTGGAAATAGACGAAGCCGCGGGCGTCCGTGGAACCTGCCCCGCCGATCTCCGCTTGACCGCACGAACGGCAGCAGGTGAAGTTCTCCCGAGCGGTGATGCCCGTGGCTTCCAGGGCCGTGAAGGCTCTGGTGAGTCGTTCCGGGTCCGTCTCTCCCTCCCAGGAGGCCTGCTCCTCGACCCGCTCCAGCCACATCCGATCGGTCAGCTGCCATGCCTGCTGGGCGGACACCGGCCGGTGGTCCCCTGACACGAGGTAGTCCTCCGCGATCTCGGCCACCTGTGCGCGAGTCGCATAGCCGCCCACGATCACCGTACGGATGCGCGCCTCGAGCGCTTCCCGATCAGCTTCGTCAAGTTCAAGCGGGGGCGCCGGCTCGGGGTGGCCCAGGTTCAGCGGTGTCCACTCCAGCCCGGAAGCCCAGCCGTCCTCCAGGTGCGCCCAGCCGGTGATGGCCGCGATCACGAGGTCAGGCGTGTCGAGTGTCACCTGGAAGTGTCGGTCTGGCGCGCCGTCGCGGTGCTCCAGCGTGTAGTCGCTTCCCTTCTCGTGCCATACCTGGATGAAGACGTCGGGCAGGTCGGGAATCCGCTGGACGACCAGAAAGCGGTCGCCCTGCCGGCCGAGCCGGCGAACCAGTGCGGCGAGTTCTTCTGCGGCCACCCGGACGTAGCGGCTGTCGTCCTCGGTGTGCACAGTGATGGCGAGCATGCCGACCATGCTGACACGACTCGCGGGGGCGCTGATGAGCACAGGACGGTGCTCCTCTGAGAGCAGCTTTGTGACGTCGATCGGGGGCGACTTGGTCATGAGTACCCTCTTCAAGGTGCCGAACGGCTACTGCGGCATCGGCGGTCGTCGACCTGTGCGGGCCGCGCGGCGCCGCCGTTTCCGCCGGCGAGGGGCGGGACGTCGTTCGGGGGTGTGCTCATTCGCCGGCTCCGTACATCTCTGATTAGGACAGGAGGGAGTTGTAGGCGATCGAGTGCTGCTGTCCGGACATAAACGACAGAAACTGTCTGACGAAATCGCTGCGCGAGTAGCTGTCGGCTCTGCCGGTCAGGTCGCGGTGGAAGGCCGTGCGGAACAACTTCTGGTATTCCTGTGCGTCGATCGCCTGGTCGTCGTCGATATCGGTGGCATCGAACAGCACGTCGGCGATCTTGACTAGTCCGGAGCTGGGCAGGGAAGCGGCTGAGGCGGCGTATTCCTGTCGTGTGACGCGTCCGTCGCCGTCGGTGTCGAGATTGGTTTGCAACTCCCGCCACCACGCGGCGTAGGCGTTGAAGAGCCGCTCCTCGTCTTGTTCGCCCAGGTCGAGCCGAGTGGCGATCTCCCTTGCCATGGCCGCGAGGTCAGGCCAGGCGAGGCAGCCGTCGCCGGTCTGGTCCAGGACCTCGGCGAAGAACCGGTCAGCTGAGCGGGTGGCTTGGTTGATCTTGTCGGGAGCGGGGGTGATGAGTCTGAGCATGGCCGCGGCCTGGCCCGCCTTGCGGCGTACGGTCCCCCATGGTCCAGAACCACTGGCGTGGTCGGGATCCAGCAGGCTCATGAGCGAGTCGACGTGCACCCAGCCGTCCGGAAGCAGGCGGGTGGCGAGTCCGGCGGTCAGGTAGGCCCCGTGCATGAGCGCCCGTGCCCCTGGGAGGTCAGGCAGGGCGACACGCCGGCAGAAGGATTCCGGCAGCGATGCGATGGTGATGGCGGCGGCCATCGGACCTGCAACGGCTCGGCCCGCGGCCCACACCGCGGGATGGTTGCGCAGCAGGGGCGGCGCGGGCAGGTTGGCGAAGAGCCGGTAGAGGATGACGCGCACCGCCTCGGTGCTCTCCAGGTGATGGTCGATCATGTCGTCGTAGTAGGGCCAGAACTCCGGCAACGTCGCGGGGAGTTGGTCGCTGTCGCCCTCGAGCAAGGCCAGAAACGTACGGAACTCGGCGTAGAGCTGTTCCAGGGCCCGCCCGTCGAGCGACTCGCCGCTCAGCCGAAACATCGTCACCGTCGATTCGAACAGGGTTGCCACCACCCAGGCGCGTGCTTGGGCGTCCGTCGCGTCGTAGCGGCGACCTTGCGGGTCGGTGCCCGAGATGCGGGCGTGCAGGCGGTTGAGGCGGGCTGCCTCCCGGTCGCGAACGCGATGGTCCTGGTCGAGGATTCGCTGAGTGCTCACCAACGTGTTGCGCAGACGCCGCCACGGATGTGTCACGAACGTCGAGTTTTCGATCAACGCTGTGCCGATCTGTGGGTGCGCGGCTTCCAGCACCGTGGCGCGGGCCACCGCAAGGCCCCACCGGGCGTCGTTGACGAGGCGGCGCAGCATCGAGTCCGGACCGAAGATGTCGACGGTCTCCTCTGTGGTGGTCCGGGTCATCGAGATTCCTCTCCCGCGGTGGCGGTCGACCGGCGGACATCGCCGAACCGGCGCTGGCGCGATCGGTAGGCCTCAAGGCACTCCCAGAGGTGGGTCGCGCGGAAGTCGGGCCATAGCACCTGTGGGAAGACCCATTCGGCGTAGGCCACTTGCCAGAGCATGAAGTTGGAGATTCGTTGCTCTCCGGAGGTACGGATGACCAGGTCCACATCCGGCGTGTCGGAGTAGGGGAGATGCCGGGCGAAGGTGGCCTCGGTGACCTGCTCGGCCGGCACGGCGGCGTGGATCAGCGAACGGGCGGCTTCCACGATGTCGCGGCGCCCCCCATGATCGAAGGCGACCGTCAGCGTCATTTGCCTGTTGTCGCTGGTAAGCAGCATCAGATCGGTGATGTCCTGGATCAGGGGCGGCGGGATCCTCGGATCGGACATGCCCATGAACCTGCACCGGACGCCCCGCGCGTGCAACGCCGGTGCGTGCTTGCGGATGGCCCGGCGCACGAGCCTCATCAGAATGTCGACCTCGCTTGCCGGCCTCCGCCAGTTTTCGGTGGAGAAGGCGTACAGGCTCAACCACTTGATGCCGGCCGAGCGCGCCGCCTCGATGATGTCGATCACGGCGGCCTCTGCCGCCTCGTGGCCTGCGGTGCGCGGCAGGGATCGCTGCGCGGCCCACCGGCCGTTCCCGTCCATCACGCAAGCCACGTGCCGCGGCAGTCCGTCGATGATTTCCATAGCAAAGCGTGACTCTATCATTACCGACAGTACAAGCTTCGACCAGCCAAGCGGGGCAGGCGGAATTCATGCGGAGATCATGCGCCCGGTGATCGATCGTGGTCAGTGACGTCAGTCGCGTTACGGAGGTTACGCATGAAGCACATCCGACACGCAGCCGTCCGGGTCCTGGGCCGGGTCCGCATGGGAGGCATGTACACCTACTGGAACTTCTTCAACTAACGATCCGAGGGCCGACGAGTGACGCATGCAGCTGGTTCGGAGCGGCCCCCCGGGCCCCGAGGGCACTGGTTGTTCGGCAACGCCGAGGAGTACGACCGGGACAGGAATGGTTTTCTGGAACGGTGTCACCGTGAATACGGGGACGTCTTCTCGTTCGACGCCCGCACCATCGTGGTGTCCTCACCGGATCAGGTGCATGCGTTGCTCTCCAGGACCAACAAGGACTTCCTGGCCGAGAACTCGCCGCTGGCAGGAAGCACGGACACTGAGCGGATGGCGGCCGATGCCGAGTTGTGGACCACGACCCGCCGGGCAGGCTGGCAGGGTCTGCACAGGAGAGTGGCGCAGGCGCACGCCGAGCGGTTGCGTGAGGTCTTCCTCAAGACCGTCGATGCCGGGGAGATGGACGTGCTCGCCACCATGGCCGATTTCTTCGGCCGGGCGACCGCCGACTTCTGCCTGAGCACCGATGCGGAGGGGGTGCCGGAGACGTTGGCCGAGAACGTCGCGGCCATAGATCCCCTGTCACGCGACTCGCTGCAACTCCCTCCGTGGTGGCCGTCGCGCAAGGTGCGGCGCTTCGCCCGCTCCCGCAAACGGCTCCTGGCGCTCATGGCCGACATCGTGCGCCGCCGCCGCATGGCCGGAGACTTCTCCGCTCAGGATCTCCTCGGTGTGTTGCTCGCCTCGGGAGACCGGCAGCTGTCCGACCTGCAGATCGAGCGGTTCCTGCGCGGGATCATGCTGGCCGCGCTGGGCGTCCCGGCCGCCGCGCTCACCTGGATCGTGTACGAGCTCAGTGCGCGGCCGGACGTGCTGGCCCGGCTGGAGGCCGAGGCCGCTTCGGCCGGCGACGTCCCGGTCATGGGGGATCTGCCGTACACCGAGGCGTTCATCAAGGAGGTGCTCAGGCTGTGGCCGCCGACCTGGCTCATCGGAAGGACCGTACGCCGAGAGACCGAGCTCGACGGATGGCGCCTCAAGACGGGGGATCAGGTGCTGTTCAGCCTGTATCGGCTGCATCGCGATCCACGCTGGTGGTCCGACCCGGAGCAGCTGGTGCCCGAACGGTGGCTGGAGCCTCGTGCCGCGCCCGTAAGGCATACCTACCTGCCTTTCGGCGCCGGGCCGAGGGTGTGCGTGGGGACGCAGCTCGGCATGATGCAGCTGATGTTGGCGACGTCCTGGCTGGTCAGCGACATGACGATGACTCGGGTGCAGGACGCGCCGATCGTGCCCGATTTCAGTGGTCTGCTGGTGCCGCGGGATCTGAGGGTCCGTTTGGAGCGGAAGACCGTACGGCAAGGCGTCTGATCTTCTCCTGGACGTTCTCGGCCTCGGCCGCACGATGTTGTTTGTGATAGAGATCAAGCGCTCGCTGCCAGGCGTCGCGGGCGGCGGTGGGCCGGCCCGTTTCGTGGTGGACATCGCCGATGCGAACGAGGGTGTCGGCGCCCTGGTAGGCGTTGCCGAGTCTCTCGCGTAGTTCGAGGCATCGGCCGTAGTAGCCGAGCGCCTGGTCGTGTTGGCGGGCCCAGTGAGCGATGTAGCCGAGGCTGTCGAGTGTGGCGGATTCGCCGTTCAAGTCCTCGTACTTCTGGAAAAGTTCCAGAGCCTGCTCGCAGTACGATCGCGCCTTCGGGTAATGGCCGAGTTGAGCGTGGCACCAGCCGGCGGCGCTGAGCGCGTTGGCCTCCCAGAGGGGGTCCCGGAGTTCCCGCTGGAGGCGCAGGGCGTTCTCCACATGAGGGAGCGCGCGCTCGGGTTCGCCGCGCGCGAGCCAGGCGAACCCGAGGGTGTGGCTGGTGTGCGCCTGTCCGGTGAGGTCTTCCTCCTGCTCGAACAGCCTGAACGCGAGCAGCAGATGCTCCAGGCCGTCGCCGGCGCGGGAGGCCTGCGCGTAGGCGTACCCCAGATACCAATGGGCGAAGGCCCGGGTGCTCGGGTTTCCCAGTCGCTCGGCGGCGGCCAAGGCCGTCTGCCAGGATTCGATGCGCACCTCGTGCTGGCACCGCTTGTGGTACGTGTCCATCGCCCACGCCAGCCGCCAGGCGGCCGCGTCCATGCCCAGCTTCATGGCCAGCCGCTGTACGGCGATGAGGCTGGACTGCTCGTCCTCGAACCAGCCCCAGGCCGACGCGGCGTCTTCGAACTCTTCCTGCACGGGCTCGGCGGAGATCCGCGCGGCGAATGGACGGTTGGGGTACAGCAGCCGGTCGCCGGCACACGCGGTGCGCACGTAGGAGTCGACCAGGCGGGTCAGCGCCTCCGCCCGCTCGTGATCGGGCCGATCGGACTCGGCGCGTTCGGCGGCGTAGAGGCGGACCAGATCATGCGTGCGGTACCGCCCGGGACGGTGCTGATTGATCAGGTTGGCGGCTTCGAGGTCCTGCAGCAACACCCTGGTACGGGAGGCGGGCAGGCCGGCGAGCGCGGCGGCCGACCGCAGGCTGATGTCCGGCCACGGCGCCAGCCCCACAAGCGCGAACAGCCGGGCGGCGGCGGGGTGGAGGGCCTCGTACGAGGAGGTGAACGTGGCCCGGAGGTCCGTGCTCAGGTCGCCGGCCTGCAGGGCGTCGAGGCGGGTGGCGGGACTGCGCAACTCCTCGGCGAGGACCGACAGGGGAAAGCCGGGGTGCATGGCGGCGCGTGCGGTGAGCACGCTGATCGCCAAGGGGAGGCCGTCGCTGTGCTCCACGAGGACGGCCGCGCTGTCAGGATCCGCGTCGATCCTCGGTTCGCCCAGGTGGCGGCCGAGCAGGCGGCGGGTCTCGGCGCGCGTGAGAGCGTCCAGACCGATCAGGCTCGCACCGTGGGTGGCGTTCAGGCCCGGGAGGCTGTTGCGGCTGGTGATCACCACGACGCAGCCGGGGCTGCCGGGGAGCAGCGGCTCGACCTGTTCCACGTCGCGGGCGTTGTCAAGGACGACGAGCAGGCGGCGGCCAGCGACCAGCGACCGGTAGAGCCCGGCCTGGGCCTCCTCCCCGGCAGGGATGGCCGCCGCCGGGACACCGAGAGATCCGAGAAAATGGCGCAGCGCCACATGGGCCGGCAGCGGGCCGCTGCTCGGGTCGAATCCGTGGAGGTTGACGTAGAGCTGGCCGTCGGGGAAGAGCTCGATGTTGTCGTGCGCCCAGCGCAGGGCCAGCGAGGTCTTCCCCATTCCCCCGGTGCCGCTGATGGCGGCGATGGCCACCCTGTTCTTGGCCTGGTCGCGGGCGAGGCGATCCAGCTCGGCGTGTTCTCGTTCACGGCCGACGAAGTGCGGTGGCGGAGCAGGCAACTGCCGGGGGACCGGCGCGGCCACAGGATCTGGCTGATGACGTGGCGGTTTCGGAGTGGTGCCGGAGGATCCCAGCGCGGTCCCCCGAGGTTCTGGCATGGTGTCGGAGGTGAGGATCCGCTGGTGAAGCCGCTGCAGGTCGCGTTCGGGCTCCAGCCCCAATTCCTCGCTGATCCGTTCCCGTAGTGTCCGGTAGACCGCCAGAGCGTCGGCACGCCTGCCGCTCCGGTGCAGCGCGAGCATGAGCTGACCGTGTGCGGCCTCACGCAGGGGATGATCCGCGACGACCGCGGTGAGCTCGGTGATGGCTTCGGCGTATCTGCCCATCTCGAGCATGGCCGAGGCCCGCTCCTCCACCGCTCCCAACCGTAGCTCCTCGAGCCTGGCCGTCTCCGCCTGAACGAAGGAGCCGTCGATGCCCACCAGCGGTGCTCCGCGCCAAAGGCTCAACGCCTCGTCGTAGCGGGTCACCGCGGTCTCCGGGTCACCTCCGGCCGCCGCCTTGCGGGCTTGCGCAACACAGTCGAGGAACCTGGCCAGATCGAGCTGGTCGGGCGTCAGCCGCACGACGTACCCGGGCCGCTGCGTACGGATCAGGTTGTCTCCCGCGGCGATGCACGTCCTCCTGAGGTCGGAGATCAGCATCCTGACGCGAGAGGAAGGGGAACTGGGCAGCGGCTCGCCCCACAGCGACTCCGCCAGCCGTTGGACCGACACCACGCGGTTGGCGCTCAGCAGCAGGATCGCCAGCAACGCCCCCTGCTTGCCGGTAAGGACGACGTGCCCGGTATCGGTCTGCAGCTCCACCGGCCCGAGCAGGCGGAACCTGGCCCGCGTTCGACCTTCCGAACTCACAGGCGACCTCCAGCTGAGCCGACGAACCGGACGTGTGGAAATCGGTCCAGGGCATTTGTCAGGATAGTCGAGACTTGATCATCGTTTGGGGCCGACCTCGGTGGAAAACTGTGAGCTTGCATGGGTGGGACAAAAGGTTCGCTAACCTCTCCAGGTGATCTCCTACCGTGCGATCGTCCCTGCAGACCTCGACCGTGTGACCGCATGGGTCGTCACGGAGCCCGTCGGCTGGATCCCCGCCGACCGTTACCTCGCAGAACTGGCCGAGAACATGTACCGGCCGGAGTGGACGTGGATCGCCGAGGTCGGCGACCGGGTCGTGGGACGGGCGCTGTGGTGGGGGCCGAGGGACAGCGCGTACCCGGTCGCGCTCGACTGCCTCGACGTGGATCCCGCAGTGGGCGAGCGCACCGCGGTCGCCGCCGAACTGATCAGGGCCGCGCTGGCGGTGTTCCCGCGGCCGGTGCAGTACGCGATCAAGGCGGCAGGCGGCTGGCGTGACGATCCGGCCATCTCGGCGGCCGTGGAATGGCGGCGAGCGGCAGCACACGCGGCCGGCCTCACCCGGGAGGTGGAGCGGCTGCAGTTCGAGTGGGCGCCGGCCGACGGGGTGCCCCCGGCAGCCGGCGTACTGCGGTTCGCAGAGGCGACCGACGAGGAGTTCCTGGTGGTGTTCAGGAGAATCGCCGAGGGCAGCCTGGATGCTCACACCCGGGCGAGCCTGGCGGTCAAGGGCGTGGACGCGACCGCGCGCGAAGAGATGGACTTCTATCTCGGAGCGCCGGGCAAGCGGGAGTGGTGGCGGATCGCCTATACGCCCGAGGGGGAGGTGGCAGGTATGGCGATCCCCCCGGCGACGCCGTACAGCGTGAATGTGGGGTATCTCGGGGTGATTCCGGAGTTCCGGGGGCGCGGATACGTGGACGAGGTGCTCGCCGAGATCACCCGCATGCACGCGGCCAACGGAGAGTCGCGCATCACCGCCACCACCGACGTGGGCAACGCGCCGATGGCAGCTGCGTTCCTGCGCGCGGGATACCGCAACACGGAGATCCGGATCAACCTCTCCAACGACCTGCAGTCCTGAGGATTTGCTGCCGGGAGCGGAGCGCTGTCCCAGCGAGGATCAGAGCACGAGATTCCTGCACGCGTAGCGATCTTCAGCCGAAAGTACGACTGATCGGTGGTCGATCGGACGAGTCGGGTCGGGCTCTTGGGCTGAAGAACTTCCATGGCGTCGGTCGTCACCATCAGGACATGACCGATGACAGCATGGCGGTACGATCCGCGCGTTCGCCGCGTGGACGCGCGCGGGGTGGGTGGCGGGTCCCTGCCGGGTTGATCGCCCTCAGCCTCATTCCCTTGATCGCCGGCGGCCTGCGCATGACCGAGCTGGCCGGCGGTCCCGTGATCATGCCGGCAACTGCGGCGCTCGCGGCGCCTGTGCCTCTGGCGTTGCACATTCTCTGCGTCAGTGCGTACAGCATCCTGGGGGCCTTTCAGTTCGTCCCTCGGTTGCGGCGCCGCAGGAACGGCTGGCATCGCAGGGCTGGGCGGCTGCTCGTTGGCTGCGGGCTTCTCGCGGCGCTCACGGGCATGTGGATGGCGCTTTTCCACGGCCGTCCTGAGGACGGTGGTCTCCTGCTCGGCTTCAGGCTCGTGTTCGGTGCGGCGATGGTCGTCTCGATCGTGCTCGGCTTCGTCGCGATCCGGCGGCGGGACGTTGTCCGGCATCGGGCCTGGATGGTCCGGGGTTATGCCATCGGCATGGGGGCCGGCACGCAGGCGCTCACCCAGTTGCCCTGGATTCTCATCCTCGGGGTGCCGGGCGAGTTGTCCAGGGCGTTACTGATGGGTGCCGCGTGGGTGATCAATCTGCTGGTGGCCGAATGGGTCATCCGGCGGTGGCGCTGACCACTGGAATGTCCTGCCCCGTGAGCCTGACGACCGGTGAGATGTGAGCCTGTGCCGGCTCCGGGATCGATCTGGTGGTTACCCGTCGGCACCAGCCGGTGGCGGCTGTGGTCAGCATCCGCCGACTCAACGAGTTGGAGGAGGCGGCGGCCGATCTGCGCGATCTGGCGCTTGTGCTCGCTCGGTCGGTCACGGACACGGGGGAGCGGGTCTCGCTCGATGAGGTACTGGCCGCTTTCGGGCACACTCGCGAGTCGCTGACCGCCATCCCGGACGACGAGTAGACGTGTCCGACGTCGTCTTTACGGCGCCTGCGGTCGATGACCTCCGACGCATTGGCCCGGACGCGGTGCCCAAGGTGCTCAAGAAGATCCTTCTCCTGTTGGACAACCCTGAGGCTGGTTACCCGCTCGGTGGGGAACTGACCGGTTTTCGGAAGCTTGTGGTCGGTCGCAACCCCTGGCGTGTCGTCTACCGCATCACCGACGACAAGTCGGTGGAGATCTGTGAGGTGTGGGCCGTCGGCGAGCGGGCCGACGCGGAAGTCTACGCTGAGGCGACGGTGAGAGTTCGTGAGGCGGGTACCGACCGTCCGGAGATTGTCCAGCTCGGCCAGGTGATCGAGCGTCTTGGCACGCTGGCTGATCGCATTCGGGTGGAGAAGGCGCCCCCTAGGGAACCGGTTCCAGATTGGCTCGCGGACCGGTTGATCTACACGGTGGGGATGGCCCGCGAGGACGTTGCCGCTCTTGATCTCCAAGAGGCTGTCGACTTGTGGGCTGAGTACCGATCAACGCGGCCGTCGCGTGGTGCCTGGGGCTCACGTTGATCGGCTACCTGTGGGCGCGCGCGGCGTTCACGAAGCGAGTGTGATCTCTGCCAGCTCACGCCAATCCCGCTGCCGACCGGCATGGGTCGCCTCGGTGAACACGGTTTCACCGAGGCGATCACGCGTGTCCGCGGCGATCCTGGAAGCGTCCGGCTGCGAACGGTCCGGCGTGCCGCGCACGCCGTCGCTCGCCGCGAGCAATCGCACGGCCTGCTCGTACTGCCCCTGGCGCAGCGCGAGATCCGCGATCCCGATCAACACCTCGGCGATCAGTGGCGGATACGCCGTCGCGGCAGCCGCGCTGAGCGCCTCGCTCCGATGCGCGCGGGACTTGTCCAGATCCTCGGTGAGGTAGCCGTACAGGTCCATGGCCTGGGCGCGGGAGAGCTCGCCCACTTCCTCGTTGTCCAGCATCGCCCGCACCGTGGCCAGGTGCTGGTGCGCCTGGTCCGGCGCGCCGCGCCGGCGCGCCAGCCGCGCCTTCGAAAGCTCCAGCTCGGCAAGCGTGTCCGGCCAGGTGATCCCGCTCGCGCACCGCTGCGCATCGGCCATGGCGGAGGTGCTGGATCGCTCATCGCCGAGCAGCCAGTAGAGCTGAGCCTGCCGCGCCCGCAGGCCGATCACGTCCTCGGCCGAGCCTATCTCGGTCAGCGCCGCGACCGCCTCTTCGTAGTGCTCACACGCGCGTGCGAACTCGCCGCGCATGGCGAGCCGATCGGCCAGGAAGGTGAGCCCCAACGAGATCCCCCACCGGTCACCCAGTGTGCGGAACTCGGCAAGGGCGATTTCGGCGTCGATGTCCACGTCAGTCTCGTCGCCGCCGAGCGTGAGCCGAAATCGGCCACGAGTGAGCCTGGCCTGCGCGCGCACCCAGGGATCGTCGTCGGCGATGAGCGGCTCGAACACGGGCAGGAAATTCGTCGGCTCCTGCAGCATCCGCTCCCACAGCTCGACGAACCCGAGCATGGGGTGGCGACGCCCGCTGCGCTGGGTGAACCGGTGCGCCTTGTGAATCCATTCCTGCGCCTGATACTGATCGCGGCCGGGCCCGGAGGTCATGAACACTGTCACGACGGTGTACGCCAGCGCCCGCACCTCATCGGACACTTCACCGGGCAGCGAGGCCGCCGCGATGCTCATCTCGGTGCCCTCGGTCCTGTGCCCGCTGAGGTACCAGTACCAGCCCGCGGCCCCGACCAGCCGCATCGCCTCCTGGGCCCATCCCTCGTCGATCGCCCCGCGCAGGGCCGTACTGATGTTGTCGTGCTCGGCCTCGAGCGTGGCCAGCCATTTCAGTTGCTCGGCCCGGCGCAGGTGCGGCTCGGCCGTCTCGGCCAGCTCGGTGAAGTACGCGAGGTGCGCCCGGCGCGCCGGCTCGCTCTCTCCCGCTTCGGCGAGCCGGTGCGCCGCGTACTCCCTGATGGTGTTGAGCATCCGGTAGCGCGGCGTGCCCTCGGCGTCGGCGACCAGCAGCGACTTCTCGATCAACGCGGTCAGCACGTCGAGCACCTGCTCGCCGGCGAATGCCTCGTCCCCGCACACCCGTTCGGCCGCTTCCAGGCTCGCCCCGCCGGAGAACACCGAGAGCCGCCGCAGCACGCCACGTTCGGCCTCGGTCAACAGATCCCAGCTCCAGTCCACGACCGCGCGCAGCGTCTTGTGCCGCGAAAGCGCCGTACGGCTGCCGCTGGTCAACAGCCGGAATCGGTCATCGAGCCGGCGTGCCAGCTGATCGATGGACATGGTACGCAGCCGTGCCGCGGCCAGTTCGATCGCCAGCGGCATCCCGTCGAGCGCCCGGCAGATCCGCACCATGGCCGACAAGGTGTCGGCGTCGGAGCCGATGTCCTTGCGCACCAGACTCGCGCGGTCCCGCAGCAGCCGCAGCGCGGGCGAGGACCCGACCTCTGCGGGGTCCGCTCCCTGCGCGGGCAGCGCGAGTGGCTCCACCTGCCACAGCACCTCCCCGGTGATGCCGAGCGGTTCCCTGCTCGTGGCCAGGATCCGCAGCCTCCGGCACTCCCCGAGAAGCTGATCCGCGAAAGCCGCGGCCTCCTCGATCATGTGCTCGCAGTTGTCCAGGATCAGCAACATCGTGCGCTCCCGGACCGCGGTGATGAGCCGATCCATCGGCTCCCCGGCCCGCGCGTCACCGAGCACTGCCTGGTCGCGCAGGCCGATCGCGGTAAGGGCGGCCTGCGCCAGCTCACCGCCTGACCGCACCGAGGCCAGTTCGACCAGCCAGGCACCGTCCGGCAGCTCGGCGAGCATCGTCCGCGCGGTCTCCGTGGCCAGTCTTGTCTTGCCGGCGCCACCCGCCCCCGTCAAGGTGACCAACCGGTGCCCGATGGACAGAACGGCGACCGCGGCAATGTCATCGTCCTTGCCGACGAAACTTGTCAGCTCGGCGCGCAGGTTCGTCCTGCGGTTCTCCGCCCGCTCGCCCAGCTCGCCACGGAGCAACGCGGTGTGCAGCGCGGAGAGCTCGGCCGATGGATCGGCGCCCAACTCCTCAGCGAGCCGCTCGCGCGTCCGCTGGTACACGGTCAGCGCCTCATTCCCACGCCCCGCCTCGGCGAGCGCCCGCATCAACGCCGCCACGAAACCCTCCCGCAGCGGATACGTGGCGACCAGTTCGGTCAGCTCGGAGACCAGCTCCGAGCCACGACCGAGGCGAATGTCGGCATCGACCCGATCCCCGAGCACGGCGACGTGGAGTTCGTCCAGACGCGCGACCGCGGCGTCGAACACATCGCTGCCTTGCAGCGCGAGGTCCGCCATGGCCGTGCCGCGCCACAATGCCAAGGCCGAGCGCAGCAGATCCGCCCGCGCCGCAGGCTCGGCGGCACGAGCCTGACCGACCAGGTGCTCGAACCGGCTGACGTCCACGGCATCAGGAGCCACGGCCAGCCGGTATCCGCCGGAATCGGCCTCGATCACACCGTCCGGCAACACCCTGCGCAGCCTGGAGACCAGCGCCTGCAAGGCATTCACTTCGTCCGCGGGCGGCTGTTCCCCCCAGATCCAGTCCACCAGCCTCGCACGCGTGACGATCCGGCCAGGTTCGAGGGCGAGTGCAGCGAGCAGTGCCCGCAACCGGATCCCAGGAACCTCCACCACGGCCCCATCGGGGCTCCGGACCTCGAACGGCCCGAGCAATCCAACTCGCACATCGGTAATTGTGCCGAACTATGGCGACTAGCCGCGACGCCGACTCAGGGCAGCGTCGCCGTAAAAAGCCGCTGTGTCGCACGTCACATCGGTCCCATGTCACGAACCGGCGAGCAACTTGCATCTCGTGGTGGTCCGCATGAGGAGAAAGGCACAACGATGACCACACACCACGAAACCGGCACGGCGGCCACGCACCACGTTCTGATCCTGGGGGCGGGGTACGCGGGCATGGCGGCGGCGATCCAGCTCGCGGCCCGGGTCAAGGGGCGCGAGGACGTGCAGGTGACCCTGGTGAACCCGCAGGAACGGTTCACCGAGCGGTTGCGGCTGCACATGTCGGCGACCGGGCAGCAGGTCGCCGAGATGAACATCCCCGAGCTGCTGGCGGGCACGGGTGCGCGGTTCGTGCGCGGCTGGGTGACGGCGGTGGACGCGACCGCGAAGATCGTGCGGATCGACGACAACCGGGTGCTGCACTACGACACGCTGGTCTACGGCCTGGGCAGCGTGGCCGACACGGCGGCGGTGCCGGGTGTGGAGGACCACGCGTACACCCTCAACAGTGCCCAGGACGCCGAATTGCTGGCCGACCGGCTGGCCCGGCTCGGCCGCGGCACGGTCGTGGTCGGCGGCAGCGGGCTGACCGGCATCGAGTCGGCCGCGGAGATCGCCGAGCAGTACCCGGAGCTGGACGTCGTGCTGCTGGGCCGGCAGGAGCCCGGTGCGGCCATGAGCCCCAAGCCGAGGGCCTATCTTCAGGCCACGCTCGCCCGTCTGGGTGTCCGGGTGCGCAGCGGGATCGAGGTGGTGAAGGTGCTGCCGGACTCGGTCGAGCTGGCGGGCGGGGAGAACCTCGCCGCCGATGTCGTCCTGTGGACGAGCGGTACGCGGGTGTCGCCGCTGGCTGCCGCCGCCGGTCTGACCGTCGACGAGCGCGGGCGCGTCGTCACCGACGCCGCACTGCGTTCGGTGTCGCACCCGGATGTGTACGCCGTGGGCGACGCGGCCGCGATCCGCCAGGGTTACGGCGTCATGCACGGCACCTGCCAGGGCGGCATGCCGACCGGGGTGCACGCCGCGGTGTCGATCCTCCGCACGCTGAACGGCAAGCAGCCCAAGCCGTTCCGCTTCGGCTACTACCACACGCCGGTGAGCCTGGGACGGCACGATGCGGTCGTGCAGTTCACCCACCCCGACGACAGCCCCCGACGGGTGTATCTGACCGGCCGCATGGCGGCACGGTATAAGGAGACGGTGACTGCTTCCCCTTGGCCGACCTACGCCCGCATGAAGAAGATGCCGGCCTCGGGCGCCTTCTGGCCCCGCGGCGGCCGCTTCACCCGCATCCGGGGTGTGCGGTGACCCACCTGTACTCCGACCACGACCAGCAGGTGTTCAACCAGCATCGCAACCTGCTGTTCTCGGTGGCCTACCGCGTCCTCGGCACCGTGGCCGACGCCGAGGACGCGGTCCAGGACGCCTGGATCAAATGGTCGGCCGCCGACCGCTCGCAGGTGGCCGACCCCAAGGCCTATCTGGCGCGGATCGTGTCGAACCTGGCGCTGCAACGCCTGCGCTCCACCCAGCACCAGCGCGAGACCTATGTGGGGCCGTGGCTTCCCGAGCCCATCCTCACCAGCGGCGACACCGCCGATGACATCACGAGCACCGAGTCGGTGTCGATGGCGATGCTGGTGGTGCTGGAGACCCTGAGCCCGCTTGAGCGCGCGGTGTTCGTGCTGAAAGAGGTCTTCGACTTCAGCCATGCCGAGATCGCGGAGGCGGTGGAGCGTTCCGAGGCCGCGGTGCGCCAGGCCGCGCACCGCGCTCGCGAGCACGTGCAGGCCCGCAGGCCGCGATTCGCCGCGGACCGGTCGCGCCAGCGCGATGCCACCGAGCGCTTCCTCGCCGCCGCGACCGGGGGTGACATCAACACCCTCATGGAACTGCTGTCCCCGGACGTCACGCTGTGGACCGACGGCGGCGGCAAGGTCCGCCAGGCCCTGCGTCCGGTCGTCGGCGCGCAGACGGTGGCCGCCTGGTTCGCCGCGATCGGCAAGGTCGCTTATCAGGGCGTCGATCCCGCCGACATGAACGCCGAACTGGTCGAGATCAACGGCGGTCCCGGCATGGTGTTCAGCGGCCTGGGCCGCGTGGTCGCCACTGTCACTTTCGATTTCGACGCCGACGGGCGCATCATCACCATCCACAATGTGGCCAACCCGGACAAACTCCAGGCCGTCGCCGACGGGACCACTCGCGACATCGGCCCACTTTCTTCGTGATCGTCCTCCGCAATTGAACAATCGTGGGCAGTGCCAAACCCATAGTCGCTCCTTTGAATCCGTGGCGGCCCATTACGTGGAATGGGCCAGGTCTATCTCGCCACCACCCCCAGCGGCAGGCGGCTCGCCGTCAAGGTGATCCACGCCGAGTACGCCAGGAACGCCGAGTTCCGCCAGTGCTTCCAGCAGGAGGTCGCCGCGGTCGAGAGGGTGCAGAGCGCCCAGCGAGCTCCCCGCAGGGTGAGCCTCGGCTTCCTGGCAGGCACCGCCGCGGCTGCCACCCGAACCCGTGAAGCCGCCGCCTCGCCCTCGGAGACCTCCGCCCCGGAGCAGACCCCGACCGCCACGGAGGACGGCGCGGTGGGCAGCAAACCGCCCGGCAAGCTGCTGGGCACGTACAAGGGCATCGACGTCACCGCGGACGACGAGGTCAGCTTCACCAACGACCCCATGCACCCCAAGACCGACGGCGGCGACCTCGACTACTACCTGTGCGCCGACAACATGGCCATCCTCGCCCAGGGCGAACGCGGCACCTACCAGGCGTGTGTCGACAACACCAGATACACCAAGGAAATCCCGATAGAAGAGGCCAAGGGCAAGCTGATCTGCACGTTCACCGACAACACGATCGGCCTGGTCAAGGTGACGAACGTGGTGGACTCGACCAGCGACTATCTGACCATGGACCTCATGGTCTGGCAGCGCTGACGTCCGCTCGGCCTCTGTGAATAATCTCCCGGCTTTATCGGCGGCGCGGTGAAAAAAGCGCGGCGGCGGGACAGTTCGACCTGCCGTGTTTACTTCGCCGTCATCCGGCTCTTTCATTATTTCAGGTACGAGGTACGGCGGGGGGCGGGTGTCAGCCGCCGAGTCGCGTCCAACCAGCTCGCACCGGCAGGTGGACAGCGAGGTCGGCGGCAGAGTGAGCGGAGGAATGCATGGACGTACGCCTGGACCATCTCGTGTGCTGGGTCTCCGACCAGCTCAGCTCTCTGCGGTTCTACGAGCAGGTGATCGGTCTGCCCGGGGTGCGGGCGGAGGAGTTCCGTGAGGGGAAGGCGGCCTTTCCGAGTGTGCGGGTGTCCGCCGAGACCATCCTCGACCTGATGGAGTACGACGCCTCCAGAGGCGTGGAAGAGGGCACCGGGATCAAGGGGAGCGCCGGGCATCCGATCAACCATCTCTGCCTGGCCGTCGGCAAGGAGGACTTCGACGCGCTCCAGGTCAGGCTGAAGCAGCACGGGATCGAGATCACCGGCACCGGCACCAACTCGTTCGGCGCGCAGGGCATCGCGCCGGAGACGATTTACTTCCCCGACCCTGACGGCAACGTCCTGGAAGTTCGCTACTACGACTGACGGCGAAGGCGTGCCCGGGCGGCGCGGCGTACCAGCGGACCCATGCCGTCCAGGGCCGTCGCCTGCTCAAGAGCGCCTCGGAAGTGTCGGTCGGGTCTGGTACACAGGCGGCATGGGTGTGAGCGTCGATGAGTTCATGGAGCTGCTGGACCGGCTGCCTGAGGTCAAGATGAGCCATGGCGGCGAGTGGATCGGCCTCAAGGTGCGGGACAAGGGCTTCGCATACCTGTGGGAGGCCACCGAGACCGTCGGGCTCAAGGCCACGATCGAAGAGCAGATCGCGCTGGTGGCCGAGCGGCCCGAAGTGTTCGAGGTGCAGTTCACGGCTGGGCGGTTCGGCTGGGTGGTGGTGCACCTCGACAAGATCGACTCTGACGAGCTGTTCGAGCTGGTGGCCGAGGCGTGGTGCCTGACCGCGCCCAAGCGGATGGTCGCCGAGTTCGAGGCGGCTCATCAAATCGGGCAGCAGGCCTAATAGTCGCACTTCACGGTAATCTCCGACAACGTGGACGTTCGATTGCGGGAGTGGCGCGAGGACGATGCCCCGGTCGTGCTGCGGGCCTTTCAGGCGCCGGATCTCCGCACGCAGGCGCCCTTTCCCGTCGTCACGCTCAAGGACGCCATGGGATGGATCGCGGGCTGGTCGGGTGTCGGCCACGCGTTCGCCGTGACGGTCGAGGGGCGGGTCGTCGGAAACGTCGCGGTGTCC
Source organism: Nonomuraea sp. NPDC049400 (assembly GCF_044466425.1). Taxonomy (NCBI): domain Bacteria; kingdom Bacillati; phylum Actinomycetota; class Actinomycetes; order Streptosporangiales; family Streptosporangiaceae; genus Nonomuraea; species Nonomuraea sp. NPDC049400. The sequence goes on along the minus strand of NZ_JBITMP010000015.1, from coordinate 199,797 downwards.
CGGGTCGACGATCATGACAATGGGTGGGTGTCCTACTGGGTCGTGCCCGAGGCCAGGGGGCGGGGCGTCGCCGTGGCGGCCACCGAGGAGCTGGCGCGGTGGGCGTTCGGCGAGCGCGGGCTCTACCGGCTGGAGCTGGGGCACCGTACGAACAACCCGGCTTCGTGCCGGGTCGCCACGAAGGCGGGGTTCCGCCCGGAGGGCATCGAGCGCGGGAAGCTCTCCTATGAGGGGATCCGGTACGACGTCGAACGGCACGCCCGCCTGGCCACCGATCCTCCTGCGGCCATCACGCAGAGCTGACCTCGATGAGCGGTAGGTGGCCACCTGACCATCCGGTGATCTACCCTTTTTTGGTGGACAGCGAGAGCCTGGCCGCGGCCGGCCTCCTCGAGACCCTGAGCCGGGCATCAGGGATGCTCGCCGAGTTACACCACCCCTTCGTCAGAAGCGAGCCTTACTCCTATTTCCTCCCGCCCGCGGGCGCCCGCGTCGGCGCCGACCTCACGCTGCCCGACGGCCGCGTGGTCCGCTTCGAGGTCTCCATCAGCGCCTCCGGCGGCGCCTTCCACGTCGAGGGATCGATCACCGCGGAGGACGAGACGCTGCTCGAGCTGCCGCGCAAGAGCGTCCCCGGCATCCACGACGGCCTGGCCGTGCTCGACGACTACGCGGGGGAGGTGACCGCCCCCGCCGGACGGCTGATCGACCAGCTACTGGACGAAATTGTCTAGTTGTCAGACAATGAGGGCCATGAGAAATGGACCCCTCGCCGTTGTTGCTGCCTCCGTGCTCTGGGGCACGGCCGGGACGGCGGGACTGCTCGTCTCCGCCGACTCCGTCGCGCTGGCCGCCGCGCGGCTGGTCGTCGGGGGTGCCGCGCTCGCTCTGCTGGCCGGCGCGGGCGTCAGGAAGGCGATCAGGCCCGGCCTGCTGCTGGCCGCCGTCGCGGTGGCCGCCTATCAGCTCTGCTTCTTCACGGCCGTCAGCCGCACGGGCGTCGCCATCGGGACCGTGGTGGCGATCGGGAGCGGTCCCGTCTTCACGGGTTTGCTCTCCTGGGTGCTGCACGGCCGCCGGCCGAGCGGGCGGTGGAGCCTCGCGACCGCGGCGGCCATCTGCGGATGCGCGGCGCTGATCGTCGGAGGCGGCGCCGAGGCGGGCGGGCAGATGGTCTCCGGGGTGCTGTTCGCGCTGCTCGGCGGCGTGCTCTACGCCTTCTACGCGGTGATGGCGGCGCAGGCGATCGGCCAGGGGGCCAGGTCGGACGCGGTGATGGGGGTCCTGTTCGGCGGGGCAGCCGTGATCATGCTGCCGGTGCTGCTGGTGAGCGGGCTCGGCTGGCTGGGGGAGCCGCGCGGGCTGCTCGCCGTGCTCTATCTGGGCCTCGGCTCCACCGCCCTGTCCTACTTCCTGTACGGCCGGGGCCTGCGCACCACTCCGGTGGCCACGGCCGCCACGCTGGCGCTTGCCGAACCGGCCGTGGCGGCGCTGCTCGGCCTGGTCGTGCTCGGCGAACGGCTGGCCCCGGTCTCGATCGCGGGGCTGGTCCTGCTGGCGCTCAGCCTCGTGGCGGTGGCCGTACCCGAGAAGCCGCAAGCACAAGCCGTACCGGAAAGGGAGCTAGAGTCGCAGCCGTGACGTTGCCGCTCAGACCCGTCTCCACCGTCGGCGCGCTCGCCGACGCCCTGCGCAGCAGGGTGCTCTCCGGCGAGATCCCGCCCGGCACCCCGCTGCCCGAGCAGGAGATCGCCGCGTCGTACGGCGTCGCCAGGCCGACCGTGCGGGAGGCGCTGGCCGGCCTCGTCCACGAAGGACTGCTCAGGCGCGAGCGCAACCGCAGCGCCTATGTCCCCGAGGTGACGCTTTCGGACCTCGACGACCTCATGTACGTACGCCGCCCGCTCGAGGACCTGATGGCACGGGCTCTGGCCGGGCGGCGGGTGCCGGACGCCGAAGCCGCCTTGCACCGGATGGCCGCGCTGCCTGCCGACGCGCCCTGGTCGGAGATCGTGGCCGAGCACATGGCGCTGCACCAGGCGCTGATCGAGGCCGTGGGGAGCCCGCGGCTGGAGCGCCTCTACGGTGTGCTGGCGGCCGAGACGCGGCTCGGTCTGGTGCGGTTGCGCGAGGTCTACACCGACAGGGACGTGCTGATACGCGAGCATCGCGAGCTGCTCGACGCGATCGCCGAGGGGCCGGAGGATGCGGCCAGAGCGGTGGTGGCGGCGCACCTCAGCCATTCCTGGGGCGGCGACTGAGGGCCGAAGGACGCCGTCTGAGGGGCCGAACGGCCGCTGAAGCGCACCATTGCGCGCGAACCCTTGCGGGACAGCCCCGGAACTCGCAAGAATCGCGCCCATGCACGGCAATCCGATGCCGGACTCCTACGTGTATGTCACGGAAGAGGGCGTCACTCGTCACTACGCGGACGGTAGCGTCGAGGCTCTCGCATGGGAGGACGTGGTGGAGGTCCGTGTCGTCACAGAATCCGGGGACGACGTCCTCTACATCCTGCTCGACCGCGACGGCGAGGGCTGCGTCGTCCCCCGCTCGGCCACGGACGCCACGTTCCTGACACGCCTGCGCTACCTGCCGGACTTCGATCTCGACCGGCTGACCCTGGCCGCCGACTCCGCACAGGACGGAGTTGTGGTCGTCTGGCGCAGCCCGGACCCGCCGTCCGCATTGCCGGACCTGGAGTACGACTAGCGGCTTCATGGAGCCGCAACCTGGCGAAACACTGCCGTAAACCGCATATTTCCGCAGCTGCCCCGCTGCACTTATGGACCGTTCCGTCAAGCCCCAAGACCCCCCGATATTCGTCCGGTTGTGGACATTTGACGTTATTCCCCATGTCGGAATCGATCTTTACTCTTTAGTGGGGGCCGCCGCCCTTGATTGTGCGTGGGACCTGTCAACCCATGCGGTTCAAGGAACGTCAAGTTATCGCGGTGCACAGAGTTGTCAGGGTGGTGCTATGAGGGTGGGGACTGGGGAGTCCGATGTCGTGCTCCTCGGGGCCGTGCCGCGTCGCGCGTCGAGCATTTGGACGCGCGCGTACCTACGGCTCCTGTTATGTGGGGACACGATTTGCGCTCTGCTGGCATGCGTATGCGTGCTCGGCATCCGGCTGATGGCCGGCGTGTTCATTCCACTGGTCGAGTTCATGCTCGGATTCGGCCTGGTCATCGCCTGGCCCGTCGCGCTCATGATGGGCGGGGCGTATCGCCAGCGCGCCAACGGCGAGGGAACGGAGGAGTTCAAGGCCGTCTTCAACGGCGGTGTCGGCCTGATGGCCACGGTCGCCATCATGGCTTATGCCACGCAGACCGTCATCGCGCGTAGTTTCGTGATGGCGATGCTGCCGCTGGCGCTGCTCGCCACGCTCTATTACCGCTACAAGATGCGTAAACGTCTCCACCGAAGGAGAGCGGTGGGCGACTACACGCGTCAGGTGATCGCGGTAGGGCATCGGGAATCGATTCTCAACCTGGTGGTGCAGTTCAGGCGCCAGCCGTATCACGGAATGCAGGTGGTGGGAGCCTGCCTTCCTGAGAGCGCGATGGACGTCGATCTCGACGGCGTTCCGGTGCTCGGCTCCTTCGGCGACGTGGCGGCGGTGGTCGAGCGCGAGCAGGCCGACGCCGTGGCCGTGCTGGCCTGCCCGGAGCTGGACGGGGCCGCGCTGCGGCGCCTGGCGTGGAGCCTGGAGACCGCGCGTACCGATCTCTTCGTGGCCCCCGCGCTCATGGACGTGGCCGGGCCGCGCATCAGCATCAGGCCGGTCGCGGGGATGCCGCTCCTGCACGTGGAGCATCCCGAGTTCGACGGCACCAAGCAGGTCGCGAAGACCGTGTTCGACCGCCTGGTAGCGATGGTGGCGCTGCTGCTCCTGGCGCTGCCGCTGCTGGCCATCGCCCTGGTGATCCGCCTCACCAGCCCGGGACCCGCGCTCTTCCACCAGACCAGGGTCGGCAAAGGTGGCAAAGAGTTCCGTGTCGTGAAATTTCGTACGATGGTGGTCGATGCGGAGCAGCTCAAGGACACACTTCTCCATGCGAACGAGTTCGACGGGGTGCTCTTCAAGATTAGGAACGATCCAAGAATCACTCGGGTAGGCGCTTTCCTGCGGAAATACTCCCTCGACGAGCTGCCCCAGCTGCTCAATGTCCTACGCGGCGAGATGTCCCTGGTCGGCCCGCGCCCACCGCTTCCCGAGGAGGTTGGCAAGTACGGCGCCGACGTCCGCCGCCGCCTGGTCGTCAAGCCGGGCATGACCGGGCTCTGGCAGGTCAGCGGCCGCTCCGACCTGACGTGGGAGGAGTCCGTACGCCTGGACCTGCGGTACGTGGAGAACTGGTCGCTCATCCTCGACCTGCAGATCCTCTGGAAGACCTGGTCCGTCGTCACCCGTGGAGAAGGGGCTTACTAGCGGTGAAAGCACTCGTGCTCGCCGGGGGATCGGGCACACGGCTCCGGCCCATCACGCACACCTCGGCCAAGCAGCTCGTGCCGGTCGCGAACAAGCCGGTCCTGTTCTACGGCCTGGAGGCGATCGCGGCAGCGGGGATCAGGGAGCTCGGCCTGGTGGTCGGGGACACGCAGGCGGAGATCGAGTCGGCCGTGGGAGACGGCTCGGCGTTCGGGCTGCAGGTCACGTACCTGCGGCAGGAGGCGCCGCTCGGGCTCGCCCACGGCGTGTTGATCGCCCGTGAGTTCCTCGGCGACGAGGACTTCGTCATGTACCTGGGCGACAACTTCATCGTGGGCGGCATCAACGGCCTGGTGGACAGGTTCCACAGGGAACGCCCCACCGCCCAGATCATGCTCACCAAGGTCGGCGACCCGCGCCAGTTCGGAGTGGCCGAGCTCGATGCCCGGGGCCGCGTGATCGGGCTGGAGGAGAAGCCCGTGCGGCCCAAGAGCGATCTGGCGCTGGTGGGCGTCTACCTGTTCAGCCCGGCCATCCACGCCGCGGTGGCGGAGCTCAAGCCGTCCTGGCGGGGCGAGCTGGAGATCACCGACGCCATCCAGTGGCTGATCGAGGCGGGCCTGCGCGTCGAGTCCTCGATCATTTCCGGCTACTGGAAGGACACGGGTAACGTCACCGACATGCTGGAGGTCAACCGGCTGGTCCTGGAGTCGGTCGAGCCCCGGGTACGCGGGCGGGTCGACGCGGTCAGTGAGCTGGTGGGCCGCGTCGTCGTCGAGCAGGGCGCGGTGGTCGAGCGCTCCAGGATCGTCGGCCCGGCGATCATCGGCGAGGGCGCGCGGATCCGCGACAGCTATGTCGGCCCCTTCACCTCCATCGGCGCCCGCTGCGCGGTCACCGACAGCGAGATCGAGTACTCGATCGTGCTGCCCAGGGCCTCGATCAGCGGCGTCGGCCGCATCCAGTCGTCGCTGATCGGCCACGACGTCGAGGTCACTCCGGCGCCCAACACCCCCAAAGCCCACCGTCTCGTGCTGGGCGATCACAGCAAGGTGCAGATCAGTTCATGAGAATTCTGGTGACCGGCGGCGCCGGCTTCATTGGCTCGCATTTCGTCCGGACCCTGGATGACGTGTCCGGGTCCGGCGCGGATGTGACCGTGCTCGACAAGCTCACCTACGCGGGAAACCGCGCCAACCTCGACGGCGTGCGGCACGAGTTCGTGCACGGGGACATCTGCGACGCCGAGCTGCTCAAGACCGTCGTCCCCGGCCACGACCTCGTGGTCAACTTCGCGGCCGAGTCGCACGTGGACCGCTCGATCGAGGGCGCGGCCGAGTTCATGCGCACGAACGTGCTCGGCGTCCAGACCCTGCTCCAGGCGTGCCTGGAGGCAGGGGTGCCGAAGGTGGTCCAGGTGTCGACCGACGAGGTGTACGGGTCGGTCGACATCGGCTCGTGGGACGAGGCAGCCCCGCTGCAGCCGCGCTCGCCGTACGCGGCGTCGAAGGCGGGCGGCGACCTGATCGCCCGCGCGTACGCGATCACGCACGGGCTGAACGTCTCGATCACGAGATGCGGCAACAACTACGGCCCGCGGCAGTACCCCGAGAAGGTCATCCCGCTCTTCATCACGAACCTGCTGCGCGGCAGGAAGGTCCCGCTGTACGGCGACGGCGGCAACGTACGGGACTGGATCCACGTCGAGGACCACTGCGCGGGCATCCGCATGGTCGCGGAGCAGGGCGAGCCGGGCGAGGTCTACCACATCGCGGGCACGGCCGAGCTGACCAACAAGGAGCTCACCACGCGCCTGCTCGAAGCCTGCGGCCGGGACTGGGACATGGTCGAGTACGTCCAGGACCGCAAGGGCCACGACCGCAGGTACTCGCTGGACGACTCCAAGCTGCGGGCTTTGGGCTACCGGCCCGAGATCGCGTTCGAGCAGGGGCTGAAGGACACCGTCCGCTGGTACGCCGAGCACCGGGACTGGTGGGCCTCATGATCGGCCGGTTACGTGGGGAGGCGGCATGAGGTGGCTCATCACGGGGGCCGGCGGCATGCTGGCCGCCGACGTCCTCGACAGGACGGTGCTGACCGGCGAGCCGGTGCTCGCGCTCGGCCGGGGGGAGCTGGATCTGCGCGACAGGCGCGCGGTACGCGACTTCGTGTCCGCCTACCGGCCCAGAGTCGTGATCAACTGTGCCGCCTGGACCGCGGTGGACGAGGCCGAGACGCACGAGGCCGAGGCGCTGGCGATCAACGGGCACGCCGTGCGCTGGCTGGCCGAGGCCTGCGACCTGGCGGGGGCCCGGTTGCTGCACGTCTCCACCGACTACGTCTTCGACGGGGCCGCGCGGGTGCCGTACCGGGAGGACTCGCCGACCGGGCCGGTCAGCGCGTACGGGCGGACCAAGCTCGCGGGCGAGCGCGCGGCGCTGGAGCACGGCCACTACGTGGTGCGCAGCGCCTGGATGTACGGGGCGAGCGGGACGAACTTCGTGCGGACCATGATCCGGCTGGCAGGGGAGCGGCCGGCGATCGACGTGGTGGACGACCAGCGCGGCCAGCCGACCTGGACCGCCGACCTGGCGGACTACCTCGTCCGGCTGGCGCAGTCTGACCTGCCGCCGGGCGTCTACCACGGCACCAGCGCGGGCGAGGCCACGTGGTGCGAGTTCGCCAAAGAGATCTTCACGCTGCTCGGCGCAGACCCCGGACGTGTCCGCCCCGTGCCCGGCACCGCCTACCCCCGCCCGGCCCGGCGGCCGGCCAACAGCGTGCTCGCCCACACCCGCTGGGAGCCGATCCGGCACTGGAAAGCGGCGCTGCACGCGGCGTGGCCGGTCATGAGGGGGCCGGTCATGAGCGGGGGAAGGGCGGGGGCGGGGGCGGATCCTCAATGCAGCGTGGCGTAGAACTCCTTGCACGCCCGATAGTCCGGCAGCAGGCCGGCCGCGCGCGCCTCCTCGAGAGAGGGGGCCTTGGCGTCCTTGTCCGACAGGACGGGCTCCAGACCGGACGGCCAGCCGATGCCGACGGCCGGGTCGAGCGGGTGAACCCCGTGCTCACGACCCGGGCTGTACGGCTGCGAGCACAGGTACACGACCGTGGCCTGCTCGCTCAGCGCCATGAACGCGTGGCCGAGACCCTCGGCGATCAGCACGGCGCCTCGGGTCTCGTCGTCCAGCGTCACGGCCTCCCACTGGCCGAACGTGGGCGAGCCCACCCGGATGTCGACCACGACGTCCATGACGCTTCCGGACACGCACATGATGTATTTCGCCTGGCCGGGCGGGATCTCCGCGAAATGCACGCCGCGGAGCACGCCCGCCTGGGAAACGGAGCAGTTGACCTGGGCCACATCGAGCGGGTGCGGCAGACCGGCCGCCCTGAACGCCTCGAGGAAACTGCCACGAGGGTCGGCATGAACGCGTGGCGTGAAAAGCCACGAGCCGTCAATCGAGAGGCGATCCATGATCGCAGCATGCCAGACCCTGACCGCCATTCAAGCCAACCGAGAGGGAAAGTTTGATGATGACCGCCGTCTTCCTCAACAGCGGCGTGAACGACGAAACGCGCCGCGAAATGCTGTTCAAGGGCGAGGTCTTCGTCTATTCGGCCGCACCGGCCACGACCGAGCTGGTCACCTTCGCGAGAGAGCTGATCGACGACGCTTTCGGCGGGCTGGACCCGGAGACCGCGCAGCATGAAATGCCGGTGGAGGAGTTCGCGAAATTGCTCGCCGAGCTCAAACCGCGGTTCATCCATCACCCCCGGTGCAAGGAACTCCTGCCGGCGGTCATCGAGGAGCGCGGCTGCGATCCCGGGCGGACCTATTTCGACGTGCCCAGGCTGCGCACCTCGACCTCGAACGACTATTTGGTCTCCGGCATCTCCTACGCCTTCCACCCGCATCGCGACTGCTGGTATTCGGCGCCGTTCAGCCAGGTCAACTGGTGGATCCCGGTCTACTCGGTGACCCCCGAGAACGTCATGGCCTTCCACCCGCGCTATTTCGACCAGCCGGTGCGCAACAGCAGCGCGGGTTACGACTACGCCGAGTGGAACAGGACGAGCCGGCACAACGCGGCGGCCCACGTACGCAGCGACACCCGGGTCCAGCCGCGGCCCGAGGAGCCGATCGAGCTGGAGCCGCAGGTCAGGGTGGTGCCGGAGGCCGGCGGCACGCTGATGTTCTCCGGCGCGCAGCTCCACTCCACCGTGCCGAACACCTCCGGCAAGACCAGGTTCAGCATCGACTTCCGGACCGTGCACATCCACGACGTGCGCGCGCACCAGGGGGCCCCGAACGTGGACGCCGAGTGCACGGGCACCACGCTGCGGGACTTCGTGCGCTGTAACGATCTCGCCCCGATGCCCGAAGATCTCGCGCTGGAGTACGAGGCCAAGGCCCTGGCTGGAGTGAGCTGAATGACCACCTGCCGACTGTGCGGTTCCGAGGGGCTCGCCGGGGTCGTGGACCTCGGCGCGACCCCGCCGTGCGAGCTGTTCCTGACCGCGGAGCAGCTCGACGCGCCCGAGCCCACGTACCCGTTGCACCTGCGGGTCTGCACGAGCTGCTGGCTGGCCCAGCTGCCACCGCTGATCACACCGGAGGAGACGTTCACCGAGTACGCCTACTTCTCCTCCTACTCGACCTCCTGGGTGGAGCACGCGCGGAGGTTCGTGGACGCAGCGGGGCTGCGCCCCGACTCGTTCGTGGTGGAGGTGGCCAGCAACGACGGCTACCTGCTCCAGCACGTCGTGGAGCGGGGCGTGCGCTGCCTGGGCATCGAGCCGTCCGCCAACGTCGGCAGCGCCGCCGTCGACAAGGGCGTGCCGACGCTCACGGAGTTCCTGTCGCCGGAGGTCGGCCAGCGGGTGCGGGCCGAGCACGGGCCCGCGGACCTGGTCGTGGCGAACAACGTGTACGCGCACATCCCGGACGTCGTCGGCTTCACCAAGGGCCTGCGGGCGCTGGTGGCCGACGACGGGCGGGTCTCCATCGAGGTGCAGCACCTGCTGACGCTGATGGAGCTCAACCAGTACGACACCATCTACCACGAGCACTTCCAGTACTACACGGTGGCCTCGGCGCAGCGGGCGCTCGCGAGCGGCGGGCTGTACCTGGTCGACGTCGAGCTGCTGCCGACGCACGGCGGGTCGATCCGGCTGTGGGCGCAGCCGGGCGAGGCGCCCGTCTCGCCGCGGGTCGTCGAGGTGCTGGCCCGCGAGAAGGCAGCCGGGCTGCACGAGCTCGCGGGCTACCAGGACTTCGCGAAGCGGGTGGCCAAGGTGCGGCGGGACCTGCTCAGGTTCCTCATCGACGCCGCGGACGCCGGCAAGACCGTGGTCGGGTACGGCGCTCCCGGCAAGGGGAACACGCTGCTCAACCACTGCGGGATCCGGCCCGATCTGCTGGCGTACACGGTGGACCGCAATCCGTACAAGCACGGCAGGTTCACGCCGGGATCGCGGATCCCGATCCACGCGCCGGAGCGGATCGCCGCGGACCGGCCCGACTACGTGCTGGTGCTGCCGTGGAACCTGCGTGACGAGCTGGTCGAGCAGCTGTCCTACGTCAGGGAGTGGGGCGGGCGGCTGGTCTTCCCGATCCCGGGTCTGGAGGTCGTCGGATGAAAGTCGTCCTCTTCTGCGGCGGGCGCGGCACCAGGATGCGCAGCGACCTGCCCGGCGGTGACATGCCGAAGCCGATGCAGATGGTCGGCCCGCGCCCGCTGGTCTGGCACGTCATGCGGTACTACGCGCACTTCGGGCACAAGGAGTTCATCCTGTGCCTCGGCTACGGCGCGCAGCACATCAAGGACTTCTTCCTGACGTACAAGGAGACGGGGTCGAACGACTTCATCCTGCGGAACGGACAGATCGAGCTGTTATCCACGGACATTTCCGACTGGTCGGTGTCGTTGATCGACACCGGGCTCGACTCCCCGATCGGCGAGCGGTTACGCAGGGTCAGGCCGTACCTGGACGGCGAGGAGATGTTCCTCGCCAACTACGCCGACGTGCTGACCGACGCGCCGCTGCCCCGGATCATCGACCGCTTCGCCGCCTCCGACGCGGGCGCCTCCATGATGGTGGTCCCGCCGACCAACACCTTCCACGTCATCGACGTCAGCGAGGGCGGGCTGGTCGGCGGCATCACGCCGGTCAGCGAGATGCCGCTCTGGGTCAACGGCGGCTTCTTCGTGCTGCGCCAGGACGTCTTCGACCACATCCCGGAGAACGGCGACCTGGTCGCGGACGGCTGCGCGGAGCTGGCCAAGCGGGGACGGCTGGTGGCGTACCCGCACCGCGGCTACTGGCGGCCGAGCGACACCGTGAACCAGCGCCTGGAGCTGGATCGTTCCTGGGCCCGCGGCGAGCGGCCCTGGGCGCTGTGGGAAGCATGATCGGCCTGCTGCCCGCACGGCGGGACGAGGTCGTCGCGCTCGGCGCCCACTGCGACGACATCGCGATCGGCGCCGGCGCGAGCCTCCACACGATCTGCCGGTCCCGCCCGGGCGTACGCGTGCACGCGCTCGTGCTGTCCGGCGGCGGGACCGAGCGTGAAGAGGAGGAGCAGGCGGCGCTCGCGGCCTTCTGCCCGGGCGCGGACCTGCGGCTCACCGTGCTCAAGCTGCCCGACGGGCGGCTGCCCGCGCACTGGGACGAGGCCAAGAACGCCCTGGAGGACCTGAGGGCGCAGGCGAGCCCCGATCTGATCTTCGCCCCGTGGACGGGCGACGCGCACCAGGACCACCGCGGTCTGGCACAGCTCGTGCCGACGGTCTGGCGCGACCACCTGACGCTCGGCTACGAGATCGTCAAATGGGACGGCGACCTCGGCCGCCCCGCGGTCTACCAGCCGCTCGACGACGAGGTGGCCGAGACCAAGGTCCGGCTGCTGCAGGAGCACTACCCCTCGCAGCGGCACCGCCCCTGGTACGACAGGGAGGCCTTCCTCGGGCTGGCCCGCATCCGCGGCATCGAGTGCGGCGCCAGGTACGCCGAGGCCTTCCACGTGAACAAGCTGACCATCGATCTGGCTGGAGGCTGACCTTGCGGATTCTTCTGACCGGGCACCAGGGCTACCTGGGCAGTGTGCTGGCACCCGTGCTGTCCGCCGCGGGGCACGAGGTGATCGGCCTCGACTCCGGTCTGTTCGCCGACTGCGTGCTCGGCCCAGCCGTCGACGATCCGCCCGGCTACGCGGTCGACCTGCGGGACGTCTCCGCCGAGCTGCTCGAAGGCGTCGACGCCGTGGCGCACATGGCCGCGCTGTCGAACGACCCGCTCGGCTCGCTGGCGCCCGAGCTGACCTACGACATCAACCACCACGCGTCGGTGCGGCTGGCCCGGCTGGCCAAGGACGCCGGGGTACGCAGGTTCGTCTACGCCTCCACCTGCTCGGTCTACGGCGCGTCCGGGGGCGACGAACTGGTGAACGAGGACGCGCCGCTGCGGCCCGTGACGCCGTACGCGGAGTCGAAGGTCAGGGTGGAGGACGACCTGGTCAAGCTGGCCGACGCGGACTTCTCGCCGGTGTTCATGCGTAACGCGACGGCGTTCGGGTTCTCGCCGCGGCTGCGTGCCGACATCGTGCTGAACAACCTGGTGGGCCACGCCGTGCTGTCCGGCGAGGTGCTCGTGCTGTCCGACGGTACCCCGTGGCGGCCCCTGGTGCACGCCGAGGACATCGCCGAGGCGTTCCTGCGGGCGATCGAGGCGCCGCGCGACGCCGTGCACGCCAGGGCGTTCAACGTGGGCTCCGAGTCCAACAACGTGACGGTGGCGGAGATCGCCAACGAGGTGGTCGCGGCCGTGCCCGGGGCGATCCTGAAGATCACCGGCGAGGCCGGCAACGATCCGCGCTCCTACCGGGTGGACTTCTCCCGGATACGGGCGGCGCTGCCCGGCTACACCGCCAGGTGGACGGTCAGGGCGGGGGCGGATGAGCTCGTGGCGGCGTACCGGACCTACGGGCTGACCAGGCACGACTTCGACCGGCGTTTCACCCGGCTGACGCGGCTGGCCGACCGGCGGGCGGCCAGGGGCATCGACGCGGAGCTGCGCCCGTGAACGGCGGCCGGATGCACGAGCTCGTCGAGCGGCTGTATCCGATCTGCCGGAGCATCACCGGGGACGGCGTGCGGCGCACGCTGGAGATCGTCGGCGAGCACCTGCCGTTGACGGTCACCGAGGTGCCGACGGGGACCGAGGTGCTCGACTGGAACGTGCCGAAGGAGTGGAACATCCGCGACGCCTACGTCAAGGACCCCTCCGGGCGGCGGGTGATCGACTTCCGGGAGTCGAACCTGCACGTGGTGGGCTACAGCGTGCCGGTGTCGGGGACGTACACGCTGGAGGAGCTGCGGCCGCGCCTGCACACCCTGCCCGACCAGCCCGGCCTGATCCCTTACCGGACCAGCTACTACGCCGAGACCTGGGGGTTCTGCCTGAGCCAGGACGCGCTCGACGCGCTCGGCGAGGGGCCCTACGAGGTGCTGATCGACTCGACGCTCGAGGACGGCTCGCTGACCATCGCCGAGCACGTCGTGCCCGGGCGGCTGCCCGACGAGGTGGTGATCTCCTGCCACGTGTGCCACCCGTCGCTGGCCAACGACAACCTCGCGGGCATCGCGGTGGCCGTGGCGCTGGCGCTCAAGCTGAAGGAGCCGCGGTACACCTACCGGTTCCTGTTCATGCCGGGGACGATCGGGGCGATCACCTGGCTGGCGCTCAACCGGGGGCGCGTCCACCTGATCGCGGGCGGGCTCACGCTGGCGTGCGCGGGCGACCCCGGGGCGCTGACGTACAAGCGGAGCAGGCGCGGCGACGCCGAGATCGACCGGGCCGTCGAGCATGTCCTCGACGACCGGCCACACCGGGTGCTGGACTTCTCGCCGTACGGGTACGACGAGCGGCAGTTCTGCTCGCCCGGCTTCAACCTCCCCTTCGGCAGCCTCACCAGGACGCCGTACGCCGGATACCCGGAATATCACACCTCGGGGGACAACCCGGGGTTCGTCACGCCGGAGGCCATGGAAGACACCCTCGACGCCCTCGTACGGGTCGTCGAGGTGCTGGAGGGCAACCGCACCTACGTCAACCTCAGCCCGTACGGCGAGCCGCAGCTCGGTAGGCGCGGGCTCTACGGATCTCTCGGCGGAAGGAGTGACACGAAACAGGCCCAAATGGCGATGTTATGGGTGTTGAACCTGTCCGACGGGGACCACAGCCTGCTCGACATCGCCCGACGATCCGAGTTGCCGTTCGCCGCCGTGGAGAGGGCGGCCCACGCTCTGCTGGATGCCGGACTGGTGAGGGAGAAGGCGTGATGGACCTCAGGGTCGGGGACGTGGTCGAAGTGCGGGGGGAAGCCGAGATCATGGCCACGCTGGACGAGCGGGGCGAGCTCGACGGGTTACCTTTCATGCCGGAGATGCTGCGCTTCTGCGGGCGGCGGATGACGGTGCACAAGGTCGCGCACAAGGCGTGCGACACGATCAGCCATGGCCGCATGCGGCACATGGAACGTGCCGTCCACCTGGGCGAGGCCCGCTGCGACGGCTCCGCGCACGGCGGCTGCCAGACGGCCTGCTCGCTCTACTGGAAGGACGCCTGGCTCAGGAAGGTCTCCGACGGACCGGTGTCCACCGGCAAGGACCGCAGGCTGCTGCCGCTGCTGCAGATCAACTCGCGCAAGCCGCCGGGGCCGGAGGGAGAGGAGCGCTTCGCCTGCCAGGCCACCGAGCTGCATCGCGCGGCGCCGACGTGCCTGCCGCTGAAGGACGTCCGGCAGTACGCCGCCGATGTGAAGAGCGGCAACGCGGGTGTGCTGAAGACCCTGCGCGGCCTGTTCTTCGCCGTCTTCAACCGCTACCAGTCGGTCAGCCGCAGGGCGCTGCCCGGGTGGCTGCGGATCAGGGGCGGGCTGGCCTGGGGCTGGGTGCCCAAGGGGAATCCCGGCCCCACCCCGACCGGCACGCTCGACCTGCAGCCGGGCGAGCTGGTGCGGATCAAGTCGCGCCAGGAGATCGTCGCCACGCTCAACCAGGAACGCCTCAACAGGGGCCTCGGCTTCGAGGAGGAGATGGCCAGGCACTGCGGCAGGACCGCCAGAGTCGTCGCACGCGTCGAACGCTGCCTGGACGAGCGCACCGGCGAGCTGCTGCAGATGAAGAACCCCTGCATAGCTCTGGAATCCGTCTACTGCGAAGGGGCCTACAGCGTCAACTGTCCGAGAGAGTTCCTCCCGTTCTGGCGGGAGATCTGGCTGGAGCGCGTCGACGAGCCGGCCGCATAGGGAGAGTTCTACATGGAAGTCAAGGACGCCGAGCAGATCGGCTCCCTCGGCAAATTAGCCGGGCGTGGGCTGCGCTGGGGTCTGCTGGGCAACCTCGCCACGAAGGCGGGCTCCTTCGTGATGGGGCTGATCCTCGCCCGGCTGCTCGCACCGGGCGATTTCGGCGTCTACGCGGTCGCGCTGGCCGCCACGGCGTTCGTCATGTCGGTCAAGGACCTGGGCATCATGGTCGCCACCATCCAGTGGCGGGGCAAGCTGGAGGAGATGGCGCCGACCGCCACGGTGCTGTCGTTCCTGTCGGCCATGGGGCTGTACGCGGTGTTCTGGGTGGGCGCGCCGGCCTTCGCCGAGCTGGCCGGCACCGCTCAGGCCACGCCCGTGGTCAGGCTGCTGACCTCGGTGATCATCGTCGAGGGCTTCACCGCGGTGCGGGCGGCGACGCTGATCCGCCGGTTCGAGCAGGACAAGCTGACGCTCGCCATCGGCATCGGGTTCGCGGTCAACGCGGTGGTGGCCATCGCGCTGGCCGCGAACGGCGCGGGCGCGTTCAGCTTCGCCTTCGGGCAGGTCGCGCAGTCCGTGGTGACCGGCGTGATCGTCTTCTTCGCCGCCCGGCTGCCGGTGCGGCTCGGCGTGGACCGCGCCATCGCGGTCAAGCTGCTGAAGTTCGGGCTGCCGTCGGCCGCCGGGATCGGGCTGGAGAGCGTGCTGCTCAACGCCGGCTACATCGTGGTGGGTGACATGCTCGGGCATGTCTGGCTGGGCTACTACCTGCTGGCCTTCAACGTGTCGAGCTGGGTGCCCGGGCTGATCGGCACGGCGGTGCGCAACGTCACCATCCCCGGCTTCTCGCGGCTGGCCGAGCACACCTCCGAGGCGCTGTCGGAGGGCGTAAGGAGGTCGGCGCCGCTGCTCCTGACGGCCATCCTGCCCTTCGCGGTGGTGATGTCCGTGCTCGCGCACCCGCTCGTGTCGTTCCTCTACGGCGACAAGTGGGACCAGGCGGCGGGCGTGCTGCGCTGGCTGGCCCTGGTCATGGTGATCAGGATGCTGCTCTCGCTCGCGCTCGACATCCTGTCCGCCCAGGGCGACACCCGGGCCACGGTCTGGATGAACCTCGGATACGGGGCCGCCCTCATCCCCGCGCTGATCGCCGGCACGCACCTGCAGGGCATCCGCGGGGCCGCGATCGGCCAGGTGGCGGCCAGCCTGTTCGTGGCGCTGCCGGTGGCGGCGTACTTCCTGCACCGGGCCGGGGTGCGGCTGGCTCCGGTGCTGCCCACGCTCGTGCGGCCGCTGCTGGCCGGGCTCGCCGCGGCGGGGGCGACGGCGCTGGTCAGCCGGACAGTGGAGGGCAACGCCCTGGTCCAACTGGTGCTCGCCGGCGGCGCCGGCCTCATCATGTACGTCCTGCTGGCCGTGCCACTCAGGCAGTTGCGGAGAAAGGAAGCCCATTGAACCCCGACGCGCTGGTCTCGATCGGCCTGCCCACCTTCAACGGCGGCCGGCACCTGGAGAAGGCCGTCCTGTCGGTGCTGGCCCAGGACCACCAGAACCTGGAACTGATCATCTCCGACAACGCCTCCACGGACGACACCGAGGAGATCTGCCGCGACCTCGCGGCCACCGACAGCCGGATCCGATACCACCGGCAGCCGGAGAACATCGGCCCCGTCGGCAACTTCTCCACGGCGCTCCGCCTGGCCGAGGGGGAGTTCTTCCGCTGGGTGGGCGACGACGACACGCTCGCGGAGTACTGCGTGTCGCGCTCGCTGGCGGAGTTCGCCAAGGACGACAGGATCGTCCTGGTCACCGCGCAGACCTCGTACACCCTTGACGGCGTCACGCAGACCGGCCGTTACGAGGGCACCGCGCTCAACTCCGACGACCCCGCCGAACGCTTCGCCGAGATGCTGCGCCTGCTCACCGAGAGCTTCGTGCTCATGGACCCGCTGTACGGCGTGCACCGCACCGCGGTCGCGAGGACCGTCCCGCGCCCTGTCATGGTGCGCGAGGACGAGATCGCCGCCGCCCGCCACGCCCTGTCAGGACCCTGGGCGCACGTGCCCGAGGTGCTCTCGCACCGCAACTGGGCCAACGCGAACCCGGTGAAGATGAGCGGCCGGCTGGCCCTGCCCGCCTGGCGCGGCTACTTCGCCACGCTCATCCAGGCGCGGGTGCTGCTCGGCGTCATCGACGAGACCGACCTCACGCCCGACCAGCGCCGCCGGGCGCGGAGGGCGGTACTCAAGCTGTACGTCTCACGCCAGCGGCGGCTCGCGGCACGAGGCGGGAGAAAGCTCGCCCGCCTCGCCCGCCTGGTCCGTTGACCCGCCACCCCCTCCTCTGGCCGGGGGCCGGTTCACTTGGAGCGGTCCCGGCGCCCGGCCAGCTCGACCAGCGCCGGGGGCGTCCAGCGCTTGAGCACCTGGCGCAGGCTGCTCTTGTACTTCTCGCCGGGACGCTGCTTGAACAGCGTCGTGTGATCGTCGTGGACCTCCTCGTCGGGGCGCCCGTTGGAGTAGTAGTAGAGCGCCATCGACCGGCGGGCGCGCTCAGGAGGACAGGTCAGCGGATCGGGGTGGCCGTGGTTGGCGTCGTCGGTGGTGGCGAACAGCACGAACCGGTTGAAGACTGGCAGCACCGCGTGCTCGCACGTGCTCATGTCCTTGTCCCACAGCTGCAGGTGGCCGCCGTAGCTCTCGTCCCAGTCCTTGTTGAGGTAGAGAAGCCCGTTGAGCCTGCGGTCGAGGTCGAGACGGCGGTGCCGGTTGAAGTCGGCGTGCACCTTGAGGAAGCCTCCCGACCTGATCTGGTGCAGCCCGCCGCCCTCCAGGTGCGGGTCGGGCACGAGTCGCTCGATGCCGGTCAAACGTTCCAAGAACTCGATGAAGACCTGTCCGTTGAACTCGGCCAGCAGGTGCCGCGTCGCCGGTCCCATCTGCTCGGTGTCCTGCAGGGCCAGCTTCACCTCCTTGGAACTGTCGAACTGCTGCCAGTCGGCGTCCTTCGGCTCGGGAAACTCCGCGAGCACCGGGTCGAGCACGCCCTCCGGCAGGAAGTCGTCGATCACCACGTGCCGGAACGGCGACGCGGTCAGAAAGCTCGGACGCAGGCTGTCGGCGAGCGGGAAGAGTTCGTCACGGCGGAACGTGAACTGCTGGACTTCCTGCATTTTCGACTCCATCCGTCGGGTGTCCCATATTGGTAATCGGAAAACCCCGGCTGATTTGTTACACGAAATAACGATGTAACGAAGCACGCAGAACCCCCGAGACAGGGAGTAGAAAGCGCAAGACAGGTGAGGTGCACATGACCACCATCTTTTCCAACAGTGAAATGGACGACGAAACTCGGCGCGGCATGATCTACCGCGGAGACGTGTTCGTCTACTCCCCGACCAGAGCGTCACTGGAGCTCGTCGCGTTCGCCAAGGAGTTGATCGCCGACGCGTTCGGGAGCCGGGACCCGGAGACCGCGCAGTTCGACATGCCCGTGGAGGACTTCGCCGCCCTCCTGGCGGAGCTCAAGCCCCGCTTCATCCACCACCCGCGCAGCAAGAGCCTGCTCGTCCAGGTCATGGAGGAGCTCGGATTCCCGCTGGAGCAGACGTACTTCGACGTGCCGCGGCTGCGCACCTCGACCTCGAACCACTATCTTGACTCGGGGATCTCCTACGCGTACCACGCCCACCGCGACTGCTGGTACGCCGCCCCGTTCAACCAGATCAACTGGTGGCTGCCGATTTTCGAAGTCGTCCCGGAAAATGTCTTCGCCCTGCACCCGCGCTATTTCGACCGGCCGCTGCGCAACGGCAGCGGCGGGTACGAGTACGGCGAATGGCAGCGCGTTTCCCGGCCCACCGCCGCACAGCACATCTACTCCGACACCAGGGAGCAGCCCAAGCCGGAAGAGGACTTCGATCCCGAGCCCGAGTTGCGAATCGTGACCGAGCCCGGCGGCATGATGCTCTTCTCCGGCGCCCACCTGCACTCCACGGTCAACAACACCTCGGGCAGGACCCGCTTCAGCGTCGACTTCCGCTGCGTCAACATCGACGACGTTCGGGCCAGGAGGGCCGCGCCCAACGTCGACGCCACCTGCCTCGGCACCACGCTGCGCGACTTCATGCGCTGCACGGACCTCCAGCCGATGCCGGAGGAACTGGCCGTGGAGTATGAGACGGAGGCGCTCGTCAAGGCGGGTTGATCACTGCGTGCGGGCCCGCGTGAGCCGGGCCCGCACCGCGGCTCGCAGCGCGGACGGCGTCCTGTTCCGGGTGAACGGCAGCTCGAACACCCCCGCGAACAACCGCGCCACCACCACCGTCACCGGCACGGCCAGCGCCAGCGAGACCAGGAACGCCGGGACGCCCTGCTCCATGCGCGGGGCGATCACGAGCGCGTGGATGTTCACCACGATCGGCGCGTGGATCAGGTAGAGGCTGTAGGAGAACGACCCCAGGCTCTTCACGGGCCGCGTGTCCAGCAGCCACACGACCGGCGCGGGCTTCCCGGTCGCCACGGTCGCCAGCAGCAGCACGGTCGCCGGCCCGATCGCCAGGTCGATCCAGTAGAGGTTGCCGATCGTCCACACGGATCCCTTGAGCACGATCAGCGCGAGCACCGGCAACAGCGCGGCCGCCGCCAGCCACTGGAACGGGATCCGCCGCTGGAGCCGTACGACGCCCGCGCCCGCCATGCCCAGCGCGAACAGCGCGGCGAACTGCGGCGTCAGCCGCATCAGCTCGCCCACCACGGGCACGAACTGCGCGAGCACCCCGACGGCCGCCACGACCGCGGTCACCGCGCCCACCATGACCACCGCGCCCATCCTGCGCAGGACCAGCAGCAGGAGCGGGAAGACGAAGTAGAGCTGGGCCTCCACGGCGATCGACCAGAGGGCGCCGTTGGGGCTCGGACTGCCGAACACGTCCTGCAGCAGCAGCCCGTAGATGAGCACCGACTTGGCGGTGGGCACGCCCTGCTCGGGCTGGGGCACCAGGGTCCAGGCGATCACCAGGCTGAGCGCCACCGCGGCCCAGTACGGCGGGAGGATCCGCCAGGCGCGGCGGTGCGCGAACCTGCCGAGCGAGTCCAGCCGCCACCCGTTGCGGGCCGGCGAGAGGGCGAGGGAGAAGCCGGACAGCACGATGAACACCACGACCGCGAAGTGCCCGTAGATCATCCAGCTCGCCCAGCCGGGCCCGGTGTCCCGGGGAAAGCCGGGGAACGACAGCAGCCAGACGTGGTGGAAGACGACGAAAAGCGCAGCTAGACCGCGTATTCCGTCGAGCCCGGCCAGCCTGCGGCGTTCGACCGTGGCTGTCTGGAGCATTTCAGCGGACTTCATGCACTGCCACCCCCGGTCTACGGCCCATACGGACTATCGGCCGCGCCGGTTCCGACGTAACAGGTAAGTCGGTTTTTCGGATGAACAGTTGTGCCATAGGCGACAGGAACCCTGTACACCATGCCGGGGGAATGTTAATTTCCGCACATTCGAACAGGTCGAAATTTGCGCAGGGGGCGGGGAAGTCTTGGAGTTCTGGAAAACCGTCTTCGGCCTGGCGCGACGTAAGTTCGTCGGCCCTCCGATCCTGGCGCTCGCCGTGGTGGCAGGGGTCGTGGGGTTCCTCATCGTGCCTGCCCACTACAAGGCGAACGTGGTGCTGCTGCTGACCGGTCCCGGCAACACGCAGCCGGCGCCCGGCGAGCCCCTGTCGAAGGCAGGGCGGACGAATCCGTTGCTCGTGGACAGCGGGGGGCTGCGTACCACGGCGGCGACGCTGATCCTGTCGGTCGGCACTCCTGAGGTGCTGGCCCAGCTCGGCGCGCCCAAGGAGGGGCCGAACAAGCTCACGATCGACGACGGAAGCAGCAACCAGGCGCTGTTCGGCAGCGGTGGACCGTTCCTTTCCATCACCGCGGACAGCCCGGACGAGAAGACCGCCAAGGAGCTCGTGGTGCGGGCGCAGAAGCGCGTCGAGGACGAGCTGGCCGCCAAGCAGAAGGAGCTCGGGGCGCCGCCGATCCTGTACATCACGCTGGTCAACGTCACGCCCCCGTCCACGCCGGAGGCGCAGCTCGCGGACAAGGTGCAGACGGCGGGGATCGCGGCCGTGCTCACGCTCTTCGCGGGGTTCACGGCGGCGTACGCGTGGACGCTCAGGCAGGCCAGGCGGCGCGTCGCGGCAGGACCCTCGGCGGAGGCCTGGACCGAGGCCGTGGACGCCGTCGAGCCGCAGCCCGCCATCGAGCCCGCGCCGGTCGCCATCGAGCCCGCCCCGGTGACCGACGTGGAGCCCGAGCCGGTGGCGGAGGCCACGGAGGGGCACAAGCAGGCCGGCAAGCCGGAGGCCGTCGACGAGGACTCCGCGGACACGCAGACGTTCCCGATAGTGAAATGAGGGTCAGCGTCCGGCGACCACCTCGGCGCACCGGCGCACCGCTGCCTGTCTGACAGGCAGCGGCGTGCCGGACTTGGCGGAGATCATCATGCCGATGGCCTCCGGGTTGAGCCGGTCGGCGAAGGCCAGGGCGCCGTCGTGGTCGAGCGGCGTCCTGTCCCAGTAGTTGTGGCAGATCGCGGTGTTGGCCGGGGGCGGGTCGGCGAGCGAGTGCACCTCGTCGACGTACACGCCGTAGAGGATGAACTCAGAGACGTGCAGCCGCGAGGTGAACGCGTCGAGCCAGTGGCGCCCGGTGGCCTGCTGGATCCTGGTCCGCATGGCCCGCACCACGTGCGGGTCCCAGAACGTCAGCGAGCTGACGTAGTCGTGCAGCGGCGGCGGGAGCGCGGCGGGCAGGCCGAGCAGGTCGCGGGCCACCTGGTGCCAGCGGACGTGCCTGGTCATGCCCGCGTGCACGGCGTGCTCGGCCCGGTGCAGGCAGAGCCGCCCGTCCGTCCGGAACGCGGCCACGTCCACCGGCCTGACCAGCACGATGTCGGAGTCGGCGATCAGCACCGCGTCGGCCTCGATCCTGGCCGTGGCGGAGAGCTTGAGCGCCTGCTGGATCACCCAGCCACGGATGGGCGGCCACGGGCGCATGGCGTTGACCCACAGGCCGGACCGGGGCACGCGGACGTACCTGCGGGGCAGCAGCTCTGGCTCGGTCCAGACGCGGCAGCGAGGGCCCGCGTAGCGCCCGAACAGCTCCTTGTCGCGCGGCGGCACGATCACGTGATGGACGGTGTCATCCGTGGTGTGCTCCAGCACGGACGCGTGTAGCTCGGCGAACAGCTCAGCGTCGGGGCCGAAGCTCGGCGTCACCACTGCCAACTTGGTCACGGAAGGCATATCGCCATAGGACAGGAGAGTCGTTACGTAACACATGTGAGCCATTGGAACGATACCTGTGTGTCACGCCGGGGGCCCGTGTTCGCGGCCTGAGGGGGAGGGCGCATGGACTTCTGGCTCACGGTCCTGGTTCTGTTCCGTCGCTGGTACGTCTCCGTACCCGCGTTCCTGCTGGCCGTGGGGGCGGCCGCGGCCGTCTACTCGACGGTGCCGACCCTGTGGACCTCCAACGCGGCCATGGTGCTCACCACGCCGCGTACGGGCGCGAGCCTCCCGGTGCATCCGGGCACCACGAACGCGCCCGTGAACCCGCTGCTCAACTTCGACCGCGGGCTGACCATGACCGCCTCGATACTCACCGCCCGCCTCACGACCGCCGACACGGCCGCCGAGCTGGGCATCGTGCCGAACGGGCCGGTCACGTACAAGGTGCACAACGGCAGCACGAACGCCGAGGCGCTGGCCTCCGGGCCGTTCGTGTTCATCGAGAGCGAGGCGAGCTCGCCGGAGGCGGCTCAGGAGATCGTGCGCAAGGTCGCGGCCAGGGCCAAGGTCGAGCTGCTCAAGGGGCAGCAGGCGGTCAACGCGCCGCCGGCCACGTACATGACGCTGACCCAGGTGGTCGCGCCGGCGCCGCCGGAGCCCGAGCCGGGGCGCAAGCTGCGGGCCGCCGTGGTGGCGCTGGCGCTGGGCGTGATGGCGAGCCTGTTCGTGACGTACGCGTTCGACAGCTTCGCCGACGCGCGCAGGCGACGGAGGCAGGCTGCCGCCGCGACCCGCCCGCCCGTCGAGGTGGACCGGCGGGTCCTCGTCGCCGCCGACGCCCACGTGAACGGCAAGCACACGTGACCACCGGACTGGACACCCGGCCGCTGCCGGGGATGCCGCGCAGGGCGGACGCCGCCACGCTGGTGTGCCTGTTCGTGGTGACGCTCATGCTCATCCCGGCCCGCATGATCATCCGCGGGCTCCCGCTGGCGCTGTCCGTGGCCAACGTGCTCGCGCTCCTCGCCGCTCTCCTGTGGCTCTGCTCGCAGCTCACCAGGTCGCTGGGCGCGGCCAAGGGCCGCAACCCCGTCAGGACCGCGCTCTTCCTCTACGTGGCCTCAGCCGCCGCCTCGTACGGCTACGGCACCTACGGCTACCTGCCGACCGACGAGCTCAACCTGGCCGACCACGCGATCGTGCTGGTGCTGGCCAACACGGGACTCGCGCTGGCGGTGTGCGACGGCATCCGGGTGCGCGAGCGGCTGGACTTCGCGCTCAAGGCCATCGTGGTGGCCGGCGCGCTCATGTCGCTGGTGGGCGCGTTCCAGTTCCTGCTCAACCTCGACCTGACGCAGTACATGCAGATCCCCGGGCTGCGGTTCGTGATCGAGGACAAGTTCGTCTTCGACAGGAACGCGATGCGCAGGGTGGCCGCGACGGCGGCGCACCCGATCGAGTTCGGCGTGATCTGCGCCATGATCCTGCCGCTCGCCGCCCACTACAGCTTCCGCGCCCGCGAGCTGGGCAGGCCCGCCCTGCGCTGGTGGCTGTGCACGGCCGCGATCGGCATGGGGCTGATGTTCTCGGTGTCGAGGTCGGCCATCCTGGGCCTGGTCGGGGTCGGGATCGTGCTGATGCTCGGCTGGCCGGCGCGGCGGCGGATCCAGGCGCTCGTGGTCCTGGCCGGCTTCCTCGTCGTGATGAAGGTGATCTCGCCGGGGCTGCTCGGCACGCTCTTCGGCCTGTTCAACAACTTCTTCAACGACAGCAGCATCGGCTACCGCACGCACGACTACGCCTTCGCGGGGGAGGAGATCGCCAAGCACCTGTGGCTGGGCCGCGGCATGGGCACCTGGTACTACCCCAAGTACCAGGTCTTCGACAACCAGTACATCCAGGGCGCGATCGACACCGGGATCATCGGTGTGGCGGTCTTCCTCGGCATGTTCGTCTGCGCGTTCATCTGCGCGCTACGGGCCCGCTATCTCAGCGCGGACCCGGGCGTCAGGGAGCTGGGGCTCACGCTGGCGGCGTGCCTGGTTGCCCCGGTGCTCGGCGCGGCCACGTTCGACCTGCTGTCGTTCGCGATCGTCACCGGCCTGGCGTTCCTGCTGATCGGGGCCACCGGGGCGCTGCTGCGGATGGCCGAGGCCGAGCGGCGCCCCGATCACTTGCCGTTGCAGGTGAGCGGCCGGACGATGGAGGTGACCCGGTAATCCTGGTCGATGGTGACGATGTGGTTGTTCTCGAACTGGATGGTGTCCTGGCAGTCGCCCGACATGGGGGCGAACTCCCAGGTCTTGTCCACCACCAGGTTGTTCCTGACGACCAGGCTGCCGTGGATGTTGTGCAGCTGGATCGTGTAGTTGCCGCCCATGACCAGGTTGTTGGTGACCGTGACGTCCCGCGTGCCGTCCGGCCGGTCGTTGAAGAAGATCGGCGAGTTGTAGTTGACGACGCCGCGCATGTCGAGCGTGGTGTGGTCGAGCGTGAAGCCCTTGCCCGCGTTGAAGGTCTGGACGCCGTCGGCGTAGTTCTTGGTGCCGTCGGAGCAGAGCTTGGCGTACGAGTCCTTGATCGAGATGTTGTCGCCGGAGTCGCGGAACCCGTCGGCGTGCCCGCGGATCAGCACCCGCTCGGCCGTGTAGTGCGCGACGCCGATGGCGGGCGCGGTCAGGCACTGGCCGGTCGGCCCCACCGTGCTGTCGGCGATGCTGTACGCGTAGTCGCGGCCGTCGAACTGGGCCTGGATGCCGCCGTCGATCCGGCTGTTGACGATCTTGACGTTGTCGGCGGCGATGAGCAGGTCGCCGGTGACGTGCACGCCGTCGAGCACGGTGTTCGCCTTGACCACCCGGTGCGCCGGGCCGTCGTTGGCCGCCAGCGTGCGTAGCTTGGTGCCGGGCGGCAGGCCCGTGCAGGCCGGCGTGGGGTGGTCGGGGCAGCGCCGGCCGTCGGGGGCCACGACCGGGCGCGGCACCAGCTGGGGCGGCGAGGACGGCGTCGAGGTGGCCGACGGAGCGCCCGAGGCGGTCACCGTGACCGTCACGGTGGGCCGAGCCGCCGTCCCGCTCGCGCTGCAGGCCGCGGTCAGCAGTACGACCGTCCCCATGAGTAGCCTTCTCATCGACCGACCTCCCCTAGGCCAGACGCTCGGTCAGCCGCGCCCACGAGCCGGCCTCGAGATCGCGCGGGCTGATCGCCGTGACGGGCAGCGGCCAGTCGATCTTGAGGTCGGGGTCGTCGTAGCGCACCGCCAGATCTTCCGACGGATCGTGCTCTCTGTCGATCCGGTAGCAGGTGTCGGCCTCGCCGGTCAGCGCCTGGAAGCCGTGCAGGAATCCGGCGGGCACGTACAGGGTGAGGAAGTCCTGGTCGTCCAGCCGTACCGAGAACTGCTCGCCGAACGTGGGGGAGCCGGGGCGGATGTCCACCAGCACGTCGTGCACGGCGCCGCGGGCGCAGCGCACCAGCTTGGCCTCGCCGCGCCCGGACCTGCCGTGCATGCCGCGCACGGTGCCCTTGCGCGAGCGCGACTGGCTGTCCTGCACGAACGCGGCCGGGTCGAGGCCGTGCTCGGCCGCCACGTCCGCGTCGAACGTCCTGGTGAACAGTCCGCGGTCGTCGCGGTGGGGCGACGGCCTGAACAGCAGCACCCCGTCGAGCGGGGTCCGCTCTACCTTCATGGAAGCATCCTTTCGAAAGGGGCCGGCCGATGGAGCCCGTCGCCAGCGTCGTCATCCCCGCGCACAACGAGGAAGCGGTCATCGGGGCGGGGCTGGCGGCCCTGCTGGGGGATTCGCGGCCGGGTGAGTTCGACGTCGTGGTGGTGGCCAACGCCTGCGCGGACGGGACCGCCGCGGTGGCCCGCGCGGCGGGCGTGCGGGTGATCGAGACGCCGGTCGGTGGCAAGGCGCACGCGCTCAGGCTGGGCGACGCGGCCTGCCGTACGTTCCCCCGCCTCTACCTGGACGCGGACGTCGAGCTGAGCACGGAGTCCGCGCGTGCGCTCGTGGCCGCCTGCGCGCGTCCGGGGGTGCTGGGGTGCGCGCCCGTGCCCGTGCTGGACCTGGCGGGGGCCGGTTGGGCGGCCAGGCGGGTGCACAAGGTGCACCACCGCATGGTCGGGCCCAGCCGGGTGCTGGCCGGGGCGGGCGTCTACGTGCTCGGCGAGCAGGGCCATGCCAGGGCCTTCCCGGTGCCGGACGACGTGCTGTCCGACGACGGCTGGGTGCACGCGAGCTTCGTGAACGGCGAGCGGGTCGCGGTGCCGGAGGCCACGTCGGTCGTGCGCCCGGCCAGGACCGTCCGCGCCTACCTGCGCCGCAGGATCCGCGTACGGCTCGGCAACAGGCAGCTGGCCGCGCTCGGCCGCCCGGTGACCCTGACCGGCCTCCGGCTGTCCTCCGTGGGCACGCTGGTGCGCGGCCGCGAGGTGAGCCCGCTGGACGCGCTCTGCTACCTGGCCGTGCTGGTGCTCGACCGGGCGCTGACCGCCTTCCGCCGCCCTGGCCGGGTCCGGTGGGGGACCACCCGTGATTGATCACCTCGGCAGCAGGTCGTAGGTCCTGATCGTCCCGAACGGCGGGCCGAGCGGGTCCGGCTTGAGGTTGATCGTCCGCAGGTGGCGGAAGCGTCCCGTGCTCATCAGGTACGGCTCCTCCAGCGGGTTTCCGTAGATCATCCGCACCGGCCGCGGAGCCCGGTCCACCGAGGCGACCAGCCGGTCGATGACCTCGCTGAAGATCTTGCCGCGGAACGGGTTGTTGAAGAACACCACGGTCACGTCGTCGGGGATGTCGTAGTCGAGCACGTCCGAGGCGATCAGCTCGATCTCTCCGCACTTCCGGCGGACCCGCATGTTCCTGACGTTCTCCTTGGCGATGTCGGTGAGCTCCTCGGACAGCTCGACCCCGATCACCCGCTTGAACGGGTACTGGGACGCCTGGACGATCACCCGGCCCATGCCGGAGCCGAAGTCCACGAACACGTCCCGCTCGCCCACCTCGCTCTTGGGCAGCGCCTTGCGCAGCGCCCGCCAGTTGAGCGCGGCGTAGTAGACGCGGTCCTCGCCGTCGAGCCCGATGTCGGCCAGGTCGACGCGCTCGGCCGTGCGGACGCCGTACCTGCGCTCGTACAGGAGCTGGCCGACGTTGCGCCGCAGCCACTTGTATGCACTCATGCGATCACTTTCGAGTAGGCGGCTATGAGGGCCTTGCGGGATTCGTCCCAGGACAGGGGTCCCCTGACGCGTGCCTGGCCGATCTCGCCCATCCTGCGCCGCTCCTCCGGATGGTCCAGCAGGTACGAGATCAGCTTCGCGAACTCGGCCTCGTCGTTGGCCGGCGCGTACACGGCCGCCTCGCCCGCCGACACCCGCGCCTCGCGCAGCTCGAAGGAGACGATCGGCTTGGCCATGGCCATGTACTCCATGACCTTGTTCATGGTGGAGACGTCGTTGAGCGGGTTCAGCGGGTCGGGCGACAGGCACACGTCGGCCGTCGACAGGTAGCGCATCAGGTCCTCGTCGGGGATCCGCCCGGTGAACTCCACCCGGTCGCCCAGCCCCAGCTGCTTCGACAGCGAAACCATCGCGTCGAACGTGTCGCCGCCCCCGACGAACACCGCGTGCCAGTCCTGCCGCTCCAGCTTGGCCAGCGCCCGCAGCGCGTAGTCCACCCCGTCCTGCGGCCCCATGACGCCCAGATAGCACAGCAGGTACGGCTTGCCGCGCTTGACCGACTCGTCCGGCGGCACCTGGTGGAACCGCTCGACCGCGGGCGCGCTGCGCACCACGAAGACGTCATCGGGCCGCTTGTCGCCCCTGGTCAGCGCGATCTGCCGGTAGCTCTCGTTGGTCGCGATCACGACGTGCGCCGCCTGGTACGTGAGCCGCTCCAGCCGGCACACCGCGCGGTAGAGCAGGTCCTGACCCCGCCCGAACCGCGACAGGTACAGCTCCGGCACCAGGTCGTGCTGGTCGAACACGAACCGCGTGCCGCGTCTCGCCAGCCGCCGAGCCACCAGGAAGAACAGGTCAGGCGGGTTGCACCCGTGCACCACGTGGACCGGTCCCACCTTCCTGGCCAGCCGGAACGTGTGCCAGAGCGCGGAGCCGTACTCCTTGAGGTAGCCCAGCGGCCCGCCGGTCGCCGCCTTGAGCGGGTAGCGGTGGATCGCGATGCCGTCGATCAGCGCGTACGGCTCCGTGTCCTGCTTTGCCCCCTGCGGGCAGATGACGTGCACCTCCCACCCCGCGTCCCGCAACGTGACGCTCTCCTGCCACACCCGGCGGTCCATGGGCACGGAGAGGTTCTCGACGAGGATGAGTGCTCGTTTACCAGGCAAGGCCCACATATCCAGGGGTCGCCCGGCGCTCGGCGGCGTCGGGGAGGCGGACGAGGTCGATGATCGTACGGGTGCCCGAGCGGGCGACGGCGTCCAGCACGGCAGGCTCGCGCGAGCCGATCACGCACACGTCGGCGTGCGAGAGCACGTCGTCGACCGAGTTGGTCAGCAGGTCGCCCAGGTGGGGGAGGCGCTGCTCGATGTAGTGCCGGTTGGCGCCCATCAGCCGCGACAGGGTCACGTTCTCGTCGTAGATGCGCAGGTCGTAGCCCTTGCCCAGGAGCCGCTCCGCCAGCTCGACCAGCGGGCTCTCCCGCAGGTCGTCGGTGCCGGGCTTGAACGACAGCCCGAACAGGCCGACCTTGCGGCTGTCTGCGGCCACGACCAGCTCGAACGCGCGCTGCAGATGCGCCTCGTTCGCGGGCAGGACGTGGGAGAGCAGCGGAACGGAGACGTCGGCCCTGCGCGCGGCGTAGACCAGCCCGCGCAGGTCCTTGGGCAGGCACGAGCCGCCGAACGCGAACCCCGGGCGCAGGTAGGCCGGGCTGACGTTGAGCTTGGTGTCGGCCAGGAACACGTCCATGACCTCGTGCGAGTCGATCCCCAGCGCCTGGCAGACCGCGCCCAGCTCGTTCGCGAAGCTGATCTTCAGCCCGTGGAACGCGTTGTCCGCATATTTCGTCATCTCGGCCACCGCGATCGGGACGTGGAACACCTCGCCGGGCAGGCCCTCGTAGAGGGCCGCCACCAGCTCGCCGGCGGCCGGGTCACTCTCGCCGATCACCGTCTTGGGCGGCTCGAAGAAGTCCCGGACGCTGGTGCCCTCGCGCAGGAACTCCGGGTTCACCGCCACCCCGAAGTCCCGCCCCGCCCGCAGCCCCGACGCGGCCTCCAGGATCGGGATCAGCAGCCCCTCGCACGTGCCCGGCAGCATCGTGCTCCGGAACACCACCGTCTGTCCTGGTCTGAGCGCACTGCCGATCTCCTCGGCCACCCGCTCTAAATAGAGGGTGGATAAGCTGCCGTTCGCGGCCGACGGCGTGCCCACGCAGACCAGCGACACGTCCGTCTCCCGCACCGCCTCGGCGGCGTCCGTGGTCGCCCGCAGCGCGCCCTTGCGGACCATCTCGGCGGTCATCTCGCCGATGCGCTCCTCGACGACCGGCGCACGGCCGGAGGCGACGAGGTCCACCTTGGTCTGGTTGACGTCCACGCCCACGACCTCGTGCCCCATCGAGGCCAGGCAGGCAGCCGACACGCAACCGACGTAACCGAGTCCGAAGACACTGATTCTCACGGTCCGGGCCCTCCCCCGTCGCGTCAGGAGCAGGGCCCCGGGGCATATGTCATGCCCCACCCGGCTCACCCTAGTTTGTTCGCCACAGCTTGTTGGAGCGTTACAGGTTCCTGATCTTGCGTGCGAGTGCTCTGAGTAGCTCCGACTGCCGGGCCCGGGCGGCGAGCGAGTCGCGCGCCCTGCGCACGGCCAGCCGCGCCCGGCTGCCCGTGACCAGCCCCTGGCAGACGACGCTCTCGCCGGTCTTGGCCCGGCGCTTGTACTCGTCGTCGCCCCGGCCCAGGTCGATGCGGGTGAGGCCGAGCGCGGGGGCGGCCAGTACGAGCTCGCGCAGCAGGATCCAGCCGGGGGCGAGCCCGGCGTGGGCGGGGTCGTAGACGGGGAACCACCAGTGCAGCACGCCGCCGGAGCGCATCCCGAAGTGCGCGGCCAGCAGGTGCGGGCCGGCGTGCACGGTCGACAGCACGCCGCCGAAGCCGGGGTCGCGGGTGTGCAGGAGCTTGGTGAGCAGCTCGACCCTGCCGGGCTCGGCGAAGTAGTCCCTGGCGCCCGTGGCGGCGTACTGGGCGCGCTTGAGCCGTACGACCTGCTCCAGGGCCTCGGGATCGACGGTGTCCGCCTCGAAACGGACCGGGCCCAGCGTGCGCTCCGCCTTGGCGGCGCGCCGCCTGGCCTGGCCCATGTTGTCCTTGCCCGTCCGCGACGCGCGGCCCAGGTAGCCGTCGAGCCCGCCGGTCACGTCCACGTACGGCGAGGTCCGGCGCGAGACGATCCACGGCTCGAACCCCTCCTGCTCCAGCAGGTGGTCGAACTCCAGGCCGTTGAGCAGTCCCAGCGGGCGGAACGGCGTGCCCGGCGCGCGGATCGGCCCCTGGAAGTCGGCCCCGGGCCAGCCCAC
This sequence comes from Nonomuraea sp. NPDC049400, assembly GCF_044466425.1. NCBI lineage: Bacteria > Bacillati > Actinomycetota > Actinomycetes > Streptosporangiales > Streptosporangiaceae > Nonomuraea > Nonomuraea sp. NPDC049400. Next base: position 169,219 of record NZ_JBITMP010000015.1, on the reverse strand, counting down.
GGGCCGCAGGCGGGCGCCGTCGCGGTGGCAGGCCATGAGCGCGGCGATCTCCCCGCGCTCGTCCCTGGAGACGGCCACGTGCACCTTCGCGAACTCGTGGACCGCCGCCGCGAAGCCCGGGTGGAAGTACGGGCTGTCCAGCGCCGGGTTGGCCGCCCGCAGCCGGTGCCAGGCGTCCAGCTCCTCGCTCGTGAGCTGGTCGAATGCCTTCATGAGGCCGTCATCACGGTGGAGGGCCGCAGCAGCGCGGCGAACGACGCCTTGGAGATCTTCCGGCCCGCCAGCGCTCGGGCGCCCTCGCCGAGCAGCACGGCCAGGTAGTACGCGCCACCCGCCAGCCGTCCCCTGCGCCTGCGGAACAGCTTCACCTTGTTGACGATCAGCAGCGCGGCCAGCGCCGGGTTGGTGCCCGAGTCGCCGCCGATGTGCTCGATGACCGACGCGGGCTCGTACCAGGTGAGCCAGCCCTTGTCGGCGGCCCGCAGGCAGTACTCGGTCTCCTCGCTGTAGAGGAAGAAGGACTCGTCCCACGGCCCGACCTCGCGCATGGCGGCCACGGACATCAGCATCGCCGCCCCCGTGGCCCACGCGAACGCGCCGGGGCGCTCGTACTCGCGGGGATTGGTGACCAGCTCGCCGAGCGGCCCCAGCCGCCCGGCCAGGTCCCCGCCGATGATCGCCTCCACCACGGCCCTGCCGACCGTGGGCATCCGGCGCAGGGACGGTTGCAGTGATCCGTCGGGATTGACCATGTACGGCACCGCGATGCCCCTGTGCGGCTCCCGCAGAGCTCTGGCCAGCGGTGCGATCGACCCAGGGAGCAGGCGGCAGTCCGGGTTGATGACGTACACGGCGTCCAGCTCGTCGAGATCCAGCGTGTCCACGGCGGCGTTGATCGCGGCCGCGTACCCGGCGTTCCTGCCGAGTTGGACCGTGCTCAACGGCAGGTCCTCGACTCGTTTGGCGACGACCTCGCAGTCGTCCGCCGAGGCGTTGTCGGCCACGACGACCGCGGCCAGTTCCACGCCGCGCGCGCCCTCCGCGAGGCTGCGCAGGCAGCCTTCCAGCACGTCGGCGCTGTTGTAGGTGACGATCACCACCGCGACACGCATCCGGGTCAGCCTCGCGTCCGCTTGTAGAGGCGGGCCGCGGCCTTCCTGGCCCGCTGGGGCAGCGCCGGCCGGCCGTCGAGCACCCGGCGTATCCATCCCTCGTCCAGGTCGTGGCGCAGGCTGTTGCGGGCCTGGAGCCACTGGCCCGGGGTGGCCCGTCCGCCGTCGCTGGTGTACGCGCAGGTCACGCCCGCCTGGCGGAGCCTGCCGAGCACGTGCCGGTCATAGGAGCCGAACGGGATCGCCACCCTCGTCACCGGGTGGCCGCATAAGTCCCCGATCACCTCATGCGCGGCCGATAACTCCTGGTCGTGTTGCTCGAGGGAGAGCCGCCGCCAGTCGCGGTGTCCCCACCCGTGCGAGCCCACCCGCATGCCTGACCTGGCCAGCTCCTTGACTCCGTCGGCGGCCAGCCTGCCCGGCTTGCCGAGCAGCCCGGCCAGCACGAAGAACTCGGCCCGCAGCCCGCGCTCCAGCAGCCGGGGGAGCGCGATCTCCACGTCGGAGGCGTTGCCGTCGTCGAACGTGATGCGCACGTCCTTGCGGTCCACGACCGCGTCCAGCACCTGCTCGAACTGCTTGACGCTGACCCAGGTCGTGTCCTCGCCCGGATCGAGGGGCCGATCGGTGTCGCCGATGCCGTGAACGGTGAGGTTGATGATCGACCCCGTCAGCGTCATTACCGACCTTCCCCCCAGTCCGGCTCAGCTCTTGTGTATCCGGCGTTTCCCTTAGACCGTTACAAGTCCCGCCAGACCTGCTCCAATCGCCGCTGAAGGTGCACCCCTCTGTGCACGTCGATCGCGTGCGACCGGCCCGCCCTGACCGCCGCCGCGAACTCCGCCCGCAACGCCGCCCGGGTCGGCTCCGAGTCGGGCGGGATCCGGGCGAAGTCGAGCACCAGCTCGCCGCGCGGGCCGTACAGCTCGTAGACCGTGCGCCTGCCCACCCCCGGCACCTTGCCGCATAGCGAGAGCTGGCTGACCGCGCCGCCCTCGTGCCGGCACGTGAGCGCGAGGAAGCCGTGCGGGTCGCCCGCGGCCCGGATCTCCTTGATCGGTCCAATGGCGGCGTCGAGCAGGTCGAGCCCGTGCGGGCCGGTGTTGAACAGCACGCCGTGCTTCACCCGCCACGGTTGATCGAGAAAGGGACCTTCGAGAAACTCGCCGGTGAGCTGGCTCGCACGCGCCCCCAGCACGGGGAGGTCGCGTGCCTGGCGGAGGAACTCGCGCACGGCGGGCCGGTAGCGGTTGGTCATGACGAGCTGGGTCGGCACGCCGCTCGCCACCCTGGCCAGCTCCTCGGCGGCGGCCAGGTCGAGGGCGAGCGGCTTGTCGAGCAGGAGCGCCCGCCCGGCCCGCGCGGCCTCGGCCGCCAGCTCGGCCTGCGCATCCGGCGGCACCGCGAACGCCACCGCCTCGCACCTGTCGAGCAGGTCGCGGTAGTCCTCGTAGTACGGCGCGCCGAACCGGCTCGCCAGCGCCCGGCCCGCCTCGGGCCGCCTGGCCCACACCCCGGCCAGCCTGGTCTCCGGGCCCTGGGCGAGCATGGGCGCGTGGAAGGCCCCCGCCCACAGCCCGGCGCCCGCCAGCCCCACCGCTACGGGTCTCATCGCCGGTACCACGCCACGGTGCGGCGCAGCCCGTCCTCCAGGCCAACCAGGGGGCGCCAGCCGATCAGCTCCCGCGCGGGCTCCGGATCGGCCACCTGCGGCACGTCCAGCAGCCGGTCGGGAACGGTCCCGAACGGCGGCGCCGACTCCTCCCCGGCGATCCGGTAGAGCAGCTCGACCGCCTCCCGCACGGACACCTTCGTGCCCGTGCCCACGTCGAACGCCTGCCCGACCGCGCGCTCGCTCAGCCCGGCCAGCGCGAACGCCTCGACCACGTCGTCGATGTAGACCCAGTCCACGAGCTTGGAGCCGCTGGTCAGCCGGGGCTTCTCGCCCCTGGTCAGTGCCAGCGTCACGTACGGCACCAGCTTGGCGGTGTCACGCTGGCCCGGCCCGTACACCATGGTCGGGCGCACGATCGTGCAGGGCACGTTCCAGAGCCGGTGGTAGAGCTCGGCGTACCCAGTCGCCGCCGCCTTGGCCATCGCGTACGGCGAGGGCGCCGGCGTATGCCCGTTGCCGGGCCGCGGCTCCTCGCTCGACCCCGCCAGGACCACCCGGCACCCGGATCCGGCCGCCGCGGTCAGCACGTTGACCGCGGTCTTGAGGTTGCCCTCCAGCGTCGGCCGCACGACAGAGACGTCCCTGGCCCCGTTCACCTCGCTGGCCAGGTGGAAGACCACCTCGGGGCGGACTGCGGCGAACAGCCCCTCCACGGCCCCCGGATCACGCAGGTCGTGACCGCTCCCGGTGCGGCTCGCCCCGTGCACGTCCGCGCCCAGCTCGGCCAGCCGCCTGACCAGGTGGGCGCCGATGAACCCCGAGGCCCCTGTCACCAGGGCCCGCCTGCCACGCCACTCCACGAACGCCCCCCTTTGGTAGGCGGGCACTTCCGCCGAGCGCCCGTTTGTCGGCCGGCGGGCATGCGAATGGGGCCCGCACGGACGGGCCCCATCAAATCGCGAATATCAGGCGATGCGCCAGGTGTCGCCGCCCAGCAGCAGTTCGCTCAGGTCACCGGGACCCTTCTGCGCGACGGCCTCCTCGAGCTGCTCGGCCATCAGCACGTCGTACGCCGGCCGGTCGACCTGGCGGAAGATCCCGATCGGCACGTGCTCGAACGCCGGCTCGTCCAGCCTGCTGAGTGCGAAGGCCACCGACGGGTCGGGGTTGTGCGCGTCGTGCACGAGGATCTGGTCCTCGCTCACGCTGTCGCGCGCCACGACCTCGATGCCGCCGTTCGCCGCCCGCACGACCGCCTTCGAGGCGCTCACGATCGGCTGGTCGTGCTCCAGCCGCAGCGTGATGTCGTCGCGGACGTCCGGGTCCTTGAGCTGCTCGAACGCGTTGTCGTTGAAGATGTTGCAGTTTTGGTAGATCTCCACCAGCGACGTGCCGCGGTGCGCGGTCGCCTCGCGCAGCACCGACTGCAGGTGCTTGCGGTCGGAGTCGATGGTGCGGGCCACGAACGACGCCTCGGCGCCGATGGCCAGCGAGATCGGGTTGAACGGCTTGTCCAGCGACCCCATCGGCGTCGACTTGGTGATCTTGCCGACCTCGGACGTGGGGGAGTACTGGCCCTTGGTCAGCCCGTAGATCCGGTTGTTGAACAGCAGGATGTTCAGGTTGACGTTGCGGCGCAGCGCGTGGATCAGGTGGTTGCCGCCGATCGACAGCGCGTCGCCGTCACCGGTGATCACCCACACGCTCAGATCTGGCCGGGAGGTGGCCAGCCCCGTCGCGATGGCGGGCGCGCGGCCGTGGATCGAGTGGAACCCGTACGTGTTGAGGTAGTACGGGAAGCGCGACGAGCAGCCGATGCCCGAGACGAACACGATGTTCTCGCGCCTGAGCCCCAGCTCGGGCAGGAAGCTCTGCACCGCCGCCAGGATCGCGTAGTCGCCGCAGCCCGGGCACCAGCGCACCTCCTGGTCGGACTTGAAGTCCTTCAGGGTCTGCTTGACGTCGGTCTTGGGGATGAGCGACAGGCCCTTCCCGTTTACGAGCTCAGTCACTGTCGATCACGTCCTGGATGACTCCGGCCAGCTCCTCGGCCTTGAACGGGAGCCCGCGCACACGGTTGTAGCTGATCACGTCGACGAGGTAGCGGGCCCGCAGCAGCAGGGCGAGCTGGCCGAGGTTGATCTCGGGCAGCAGCACCTTGTCGTAGCGCTTGAGGACCTCGCCGGTGTTCGCGGGCAGCGGGTTGAGGTGGCGCAGATGGGCCTGCGCGACCTTGCCGCCGCTCTTCCTGATCCGCCGCACGGCCGCGGCGATCGGCCCGTACGTCGAGCCCCACCCGATGACCAGCACGTTGGCGTCGCCGTCCGGGTCGTCGACCTCCAGCGGGGGGACGTCGATCCCGGCGATCTTGGCGGCCCGCGTGCGGACCATCAGGTCGTGGTTGTTGGGGTCGTACGAGATGTTGCCGGTGCCGTCGGCCTTCTCGATGCCGCCGATGCGGTGCTCGAGGCCGGGCGTGCCGGGGATGGCCCAGGGGCGGGCCAGCGTCTCGGTGTCGCGCTTGTACGGCAGGAACTCGCCGTCGGCGCCGTTCGGCTCCTTCGTGAACTCCTGCGAAATGTCCGGCAAGTCGGAAATTTCGGGCAGTCGCCAGGGCTCCGAGCCGTTGGCCAGGTAGCCGTCCGAGAGCAGCATGACCGGAGTGCGGTACTTGATGGCGATCCTGGCCGCCTCGACGGCTGCGTCGAAGCAGTCGCTCGGCGACATCGGCGCCACGATCGGCACCGGCGACTCGCCGTTGCGGCCGAACATGGCCATCAGCAGGTCGGTCTGCTCCGTCTTGGTCGGCATGCCGGTGCTCGGCCCCGCGCGCTGCACGTCCACGATGATCAGCGGCAGCTCGGTGGTGACCGCCAGGCCGATCGTCTCGGCCTTCAGTGCCACGCCGGGGCCGGACGTGGTGGTCACGCCGAGCGATCCGCCGAACGCGGCCCCGAGCGCCGCGCCGACGCCTGCGATCTCGTCCTCCGCCTGGAAGGTGCGGATGCCGAACCGCTTGTGCTTGCTCAGCTCGTGCAGGATGTCGCTGGCCGGGGTGATCGGGTAGGAGCCCAGGAACAGCGGCAGCTTTGACTGCACGCTCGCGGCGATCAGGCCGTACGCCAGGGCCTGATTGCCGGAGATGTTGCGATAGACGCCAGGGGCGAGCCTGGCGGGCTTGACCTCGTACGAGACGGAGAAGGACTCGGTGGTCTCACCGAAGTTCCACCCCGCCTGGAAGGCCGCGATGTTGGCCTTGGCGATGTCGGGCTTCTTCGCGAACTTCTGCTCGAGGAACGTGATGGTGTGCTCGGTCGGCCGGTGGTAGAGCCAGCTGAGCAGGCCGAGGGCGAACATGTTCTTCGAGCGCTCCGCGTCCTTCTTGGACAGCTCGAAGCCCTCGAGGGCCTTGACCGTGAGGGAGGTCAGCGGCACCGCGTGCACGTGCCACTCGCTGAGCGAGTCGTCCTCCAGCGGGTTGGCGTCGTAGCCGACCTTCTGCAGATTGCGCTTGGTGAACTCGTCGGTGTTGGCGATGATGTCCGCGCCCTTGGGCAGGTCGCCCAGGTTGGCCTTGAGCGCGGCCGGGTTCATGGCCACGAGCACGTTCGGCGCGTCGCCGGGCGTGAGGATGTCGTGGTCCGCGAAGTGGAGCTGGAAGCTCGACACGCCGGGCAGAGTGCCTGCGGGCGCGCGGATCTCAGCGGGGAAGTTGGGGAGTGTCGACAGGTCGTTGCCGAACTCCGCCGTGCCCGCCGTAAAGCGGTCGCCGGTGAGCTGCATGCCGTCGCCGGAGTCTCCAGCGAATCTGATGATCACACGATCGACTTGCTGGACCTGCTTCGTCACAGCTCAGTCCTCCTCGACGCGCGCCAATGCGCGCTTGCCTTGGGCGCGTTCTCTGTTTCCATGCTAGATCCTCGGAAGGTCGCGCGTTTGCATCCCGCAAAGAGCGGGTAAACGCGGTCGAATCAGGGTGAGGCGGGAGAACGACGACACAGCCCGGACGCGAGCCTGCAGAGGTCGACATGCAGGCGGGCGAAGAGGGCGGTTCGGGTCACGAACGCCAACTATACGTCCCCCCAACACGTGTCTTACGTCAGGGGCTGCTTACCCGGCAGGTCGTCCCCCGACCTGTACAGGCGTCCGGCCTGCATCCCTGCCGAGCCGTACAGCTCAGGAACGGTGACGAAGCTGTAACCCTTCCCGCGCAGCCTTGCGAGGATGTCCGGAACCGCGTCAACGGATTCCCGGTGTATGTCGTGCATGAGAATGATCGCACCTGGATGCGCCTGACGCACGACAAGGTCCACGATGTCGCGCGCTTTCTCCTCGAGCTGATCCCTGGCGTCGACATCCCAGTTGACCAGCGACATCCCCTCCTGGGCGGCGATGTCGCGCAGCTCCTGGCTCACGGCCCCGTACGGCGGCCGCATGAGCGTCGGTTTCTGCCCGATGGCGGCCTCGATCGCGTCCCTGGTGCGCCCGAGAGAGTCGGCGATCTTGCTGGTCGCCTGCTTCGAGAGGTCCTTGTGCGCCCAGCTGTTGTTGCCGATCAGGTGCCCTTCGGCGCTCATCCTTCTGAGCAGGTCGGGTTGAGCGGCGGCATTGACGCCGACCGTGAAGAACGTGGCCCTCGCCTGAGCGTTCCGCAGCACGTCGAGCAACCTCGCGGTGTAGGGACCGGGCCCGTCGTCGAACGTCAACGCCACGCACTTGGTCTTGGCGCAGTCCACGCTCCCTGCCCGGTTGCTGACGGCCTGCGGGATGCTCGTGGGCGCCTCCGGGATGTGGTACGGCGCCCGCTCTTTCACGCTGTCCTGAGCCTGCTCTTTGACGCTGTCCTGAGCCCGCCGCCCGAACCCGGACAGCAGCGGCCGTACCTGCCGCTCGGGGATCGCCACGGCCAGCCGTCCCAGCGGGCACGGCCCGATCTGGCAGTCGTCGAACTCGACCACGAGATCCCCCGCCGGGTTGAAGGCCATCGAGTCGAACTCGTCGCCCCGCGCCGTCACCCCGTCCCGCTCGACCTGCGACCCGCGCGTCTTGAACTGCCCCCGCACCAGCTCCGCGAGGCGGTTCAGGGCTTCTTTGCCGTCGAGCAGCCCGGTGGACTCCACGGCCTTGCCCTCACGCGGATCGAACCAGTACGTACGGGTGGAGTTGCCCCAGCTCGCGCCCAGGAACATGCCGGTGCGCAGCCGTACCGCGATCGCCTGGGGGGAGGCGGCGGCCAGCTGCCATTCGACGTTCAGCTCGGGCCGCGGGTAGGCGTGGGGGTCCTTGGCGCGCCCCTGGAACTCGCGCCACTGCCGTTCGGTCTGGACGCGCAGGGCTTCGTTGAGGGCGGGGGCGGCTTTGAGCTCGGGGTAGCTGATGTGCACGTATCGGCCGCCGGTGGTGCGGCCCTCCGTCAGCGTTCTGGTGGACAGGCCGGCGACGGACGCCGGGTCGACAAAGTCGATCATCGTCGGCTCTGCCGGGACCACGACGTTCCTCTCGGGGGAAGCGGCGGCCAGCCCGCAGCCGGTGGCCGAGAGGGCCAGCAGAGCGATTCCGGAGGAGAATCGCTTTTTGTGCATAGTTGTCAGCGTATGTTGTCGATCTTCCTGTTTACCTCGTCTTGACATGATCGCTCCCGAGGCTTTGGCTGCGTTGGGTAACGAGTCCGAGACAGCTTCCACTGCTTTGCCTGTTTTCGGCCCATCCCGCCCATAGCTTCCGGCCCTGGATCTGCCTCTGGAACCCCAGCCTCACCCCAGCTTCTTCGGGTTACCATCGCGGTATGGACGGCTATTTCGGGTCGTATGTGCTCGTCGCCGCACTACTCGCCATAGGTGTAGCCATCGTGGCCGGAGCCCTGATGGCCAACCGCCTCCTCCGCCCGACCCGTCCGACCCCGGAGAAGCTGACCACGTACGAGTGCGGGGTCGACCCGGTGGGCGAGGGCTGGGCGCAGTCGCAGGTCCGCTACTACGTCTTCACGTACCTGTACGTGGTGTTCGCGGTGGACGCCGTCTTCCTGTTCCCCTGGGCCACGGTCTTCGACGCCCCCGGCTACGGGCTGACGACGCTCGTGGAGATGTTCGTCTTCCTGGGCTTCATCGCCCTGGGCATCCTGTACGCCTGGCGTAAGCGCGTTCTTACCTGGACCTAGCGTGCTTTTCTTTGCCTGACCTGCGATTCGCGCAAGAATGGACAGTATGGCAGCAACGGATCTCCCGATGCCCACGGTGGGCCCCGTCTCCAGGTTGGCGCCCAAGCCGATGCGCTTCGTGCTCAACTGGGGCAGGCGCTATTCGCTGTGGGTGTTCAACTTCGGGCTGGCCTGCTGTGCGATTGAGTTCATCGCGACCTCGACGAGCAGGCACGACTTCATCAGGTTCGGCGTGATCCCGTTCGCGAACGGCCCACGCCAGGCCGACCTGATGATCGTCTCGGGCACGGTGACCGACAAGATGGCTCCGGCTGTGAAGCGCCTTTACGAGCAGATGCCCGACCCGAAGTACGTCATCTCGTTCGGCGCCTGCTCCAACACCGGCGGCCCGTACTGGGACTCCTATTGTGTGACCAACGGGGTTGACCAGATCATCCCGGTCGACGTCTATGTGCCCGGCTGCCCGCCCCGACCCGAGGCTCTTCTTTACGGCATCACCAAGCTCCAGGAGAAGATCGCCGGAGAGAAGCTCAGCGACCGCTACGTGTGGTCCCGCTCCCACGGGTCCTTCGAGGAGGAGGCGTGACCGCCGGCCTCCACCAGCTCTCTGAGCGGTTCGGCGGCGATCGCGTCGAGATCTCGGAGTCGTACGGCGACACCACGGTCGACGTGGCCCCCGGCGACTGGATCGAGCTCCTGACCTACGTCCGTGACGGCCTCGGCTACGCGTTCTTCGACTGGCTGACCGGCGTCGACGACCCACCGGACGCCTTCCTCGTCGTGGCACACGTCTACAACCCGACCGCCGGAGCACGCCTGCTGCTCCGCACCCGCGTCCCGCGCGAGGACCCGCACCTCGCCAGCGCGGTGGGCGTCTACCGGGGCGCGAACTGGCACGAGCGCGAGACCTACGAGATGTTCGGCGTGATCTTCGACGACCATCCCAACCTCATGCCGCTCCTCCTGCCCGACGGCTTCGAGGGCCACCCGCTCCGCAAGGATTTCATCCTGGCCGCCCGCGTGGCCAAGCCGTGGCCCGGCGCCAAGGAGCCCGGCGAATCGGGACACGGCGCCCCGAGCCGCCGCAAGACGCTTCCACCAGGAGTCCCACCCGACTGGGGGCCGCCCGATGCTTGACGTGGTGCTGAGCTTCGCCGTCATTCTCATCGTGTTCCTGGTGCTGCCGCTGATCGTGGGGCAGACCGAGCACAAGGTCATGGCGCACATGCAGTCCCGGCTGGGCCCCATGTACGCCGGTGGTTTCCACGGCTGGGCGCAGCTCATCGCCGACGGCGTCAAGTTCATGCAGAAAGAGGACGTCATCCCGGCCGCGGCCGACCGCCGCATCTTCATGATCGCCCCCGGCGTGGCGCTCGTCCCGTACCTGGTCGTGCTGATCGTCATCCCCATCGACCGCGGCCGCGTCGCCGTCGATCTCGACCTCGGCCTCTTCTTCGTCCTCGCCGTCATGGGCGTCGGCGTCCTCGGCTCGATCATGGCCGGCTGGGCTTCGGCCAACAAATACTCGGTGCTGGGCGGCATGCGTTCGGCTGCCCAGCTCATGTCGTACGAGCTGCCGCTCGTGCTGGCGGCCTCCTCCGTCGCGATGGCCGCGGGCACGCTGTCGCTCCCCGCCATCGTCGAGGCGTGGCAGTGGTGGTGGCTGCCGTGGCAGGCGGTCGGCGGCGTCGTCTTCTTCCTGGCCGGGCTGGCTGAGCTGCGCCGCCCTCCGTTCGACATGCCGATCGCCGAGTCCGAGATCATCATGGGTCCGATGACGGAGTACACAGGCATGCGCTTCGCGCTGTTCATGCTCTCCGAGTACGTCGGGATCGTGGTCCTGTCGTTCCTGACCACCGTCCTGTTCCTGGGCGGCTGGCACGGCCCGTTCCTGCCGGGCTGGATGTGGACGCTGATCAAGGTCTTCCTGCTGTCGTTCGCCGTGATCTGGCTGCGCGTCACGTACCCCCGGCTCCGCGAGGACCAGCTCCAGAAACTCGCCTGGGCCGTCCTGGTCCCCCTGGCCCTGGCCCAACTGGCGCTGACCGGCGTCATCAAGGTCCTCATCTAGGACCTGGACAGAGCGCCTCTAGGGGATGTGAGCCGGCTCGTCCCGCGTTCGCAGACGCGACAAGAGACACCAGCGGCTGGAGCCCGGGCAACTGCCGGCCTCAATGCACGATCGCCAGCATCACGTCAGAAGCCGAAGGCCGCTCGTCGGGACGCTTGTTCAGGCATGTCCCCACAACACCCCGCAGCGCAGGCGGCAAGGGCGATAAGTCCGGATGAAAGGTGAGCACCCGGTTGAACACGGCAGGCACAGTGTCCTCCCCGAACGCCGGCCGCCCCGTAGCCGCGAACATGATCGTCACAGCCCAGCTGAACACATCGGAAGCCGGCCCCACCGCCTCGCCGGTCAACTGCTCCGGCGACATGTACGGCGGCGTCCCGACCATCTTCCCCGACGTCATCATCGTCACCTGATCGAGCGCTCGGGCGATCCCGAAGTCGATCACCCGGGGCCCGTCGTTCCCGATCAGCACATTGCTCGGCTTGAAGTCACGATGCACGATCCCCGCCTTGTGGATGGCCGCCAGCGCCCCGGCTGTGGATAACGCCAGCCGGGTAAGGCTGTCCTCATCGCGCGGCCCGTGCTTCCTGACGAGCTGCTCCAGCGAGGGCCCCTCCACGTACTCGCTGACGATGTAGGCATGCTGGCCGGAGATGTTCACGTCGAGGACGCGGGCTGTGGAAAACGTCGCCACCCGCCGAGCCACGTCCACCTCCCGCGCGAACCTCGCCCGCGCCGTCTCGTCGACGAGATCGTGCAGCACCTTCACCGCCACCCGCGCCCCGTTGGGCGCCGCAGCCAGGTAGACCGCCCCCTGGCCCCCGCGTCCGAGCGACTGGAGCACCCGATAGTGCCCGATCCACTCAGGCTCCCCGGGACGCCGCTGTTGGCGTGACCCGTGCTCCGTGGACGCGGGCTCCCCAGAATGCCTCCGTTGGGACTCCAGCTCTCCGGACCGCCGCCGATAGGACTCAGCCTGCCCAGACCGCCGCGGATGGGACTCAGGACGCGCATGGGACTCAGGACGCGCATGGGACTGCGGGCGCGGATGGGACTCAGCCTGTCCGGACCGCCCCCGCGAATGGGATGCAGGATCTGCAGGACGCCGCTGGTAGGACTCGAGCTCCCGATGACGCTGCTGATAGGAGGGCGACGTGGTCCGCTGATGCAGATCGATGTGCGGCTGATGCGCCGGCGCCCGCAGAATCGCCCAACGCGGCGCCCGCGCCATGGCGGGCACCAGGATCCCCGAGTGAATGACCCCGCCGATCCAGCTGATCAACAGCCCGAGCGAGACCAGCGCGGACAGCGGCTGAGGAATGTCCTCGAAGTCGGCGTACGCCAGCGCCGAGATCACGAACGATCCGATGCAGACCAGATAAGCGGAAGCCGCGAAGACCTGCCAGATGCTCCGCAGCCAGAACGCCGCGAACCCGATGGTGAACGGGGTCGCCAGCCCGCACGTGAACAGGGGAAGGCAGGCCCACACGACGGCGGCCGCCCACGCCCCGCCCCCGGGACGGACCTGATGGCTCTGCTGCATGGCCGAGAGACTATCGCCCCGCCGCGGTTCATACCGGGCATGCACACAGCTTGTGGATAACCCCGGGCTAACCTGTGGATGACTGTGGAAAAACTGGGGACAACGCCCCCACTCGTTCACCTGGGAGGCGAGTTGGGTCATGATGTTGAACATGGCGCGGATACCGGGAGTCGGACTGGCAAAGGGGCTGTCCATCACCCTTCGCCACATGCTGCGTAAATCAGTGACGCAGCAGTATCCCGAGGTGAAGCCTGCCCTCCCGCCGCGCAGCCGAGGCGTCATCGCCCTGGTCGAGGAGAACTGCACCTCCTGCATGCTCTGTGCCCGAGAGTGCCCCGACTGGTGCATTTACATCGATTCCCACAAGGAGACGATCCCGGCCCCCGAGGGCGGCCGCCCCCGCCAGCGCAACGTCCTCGACCGCTTCGCCATCGACTTCTCCCTGTGCATGTACTGCGGCATCTGCATCGAGGTGTGCCCCTTCGACGCCCTCTTCTGGTCGCCGGAGTTCGAGTACGCGGAAGGCGACATCCGCAACCTCATCCACGAAAAGGACAAGCTGGCCACCTGGACCCAGACGGTCCCTCTGCCTCCGGCCCACGACCCAGGCGCCGACCCCCCCAAGGAGCTCACCGCCGCCCCCCGGCGTCCCGCGACGGCCCGCACGCCGGGAGCAGCCAGGCCCACCCCGCCTTCGGGTACGGCAGACCGCCCCTCCACAAAGCGCCCCCAAGAGCCGAGCACTCCACGAGCCACAACCACCAAGGAAGAACCGGCACCCAAAGAACCGCAAACCCCAACGGACGCGCGGCCCACCCAAGACACTTCCAGCACCCTTCCCCCGGAGAGGACGTCTGGCACGCGGCCCACCCAAGGCACTTCGGGCACTCTTCCCCCGGAGGGGACGTCTGGCGTGCGGCCCACCCAAGACACTTCGGGCGCGCAACCCGCCGAGGGCGTTTCGGACACCGAGCCCGCAGACACTCCGGACACGAAGTTCACGGCGGGCACCACGGAGGCGATGCCCAAGCCCGGCCCCTCACAGGCGGAGGCCGGCGCCCAGGACGCGGGGCCCACGGCAAGCGCCCCTGAATCGGGTCCTGACACCCCGTCACGTGCTCAGCGCGGCGTCGGACGTCCACGCCGCCCGATGCAGAACGTACGGGGTATCCGCCCTCCAGGCGCCCTCCCGTCCCGTACTCAGGACGAGACCCCGATCTCCTCCGCCGAAGGGCAACCGCTCAGCGGCCCCGCCACGCCAGCCGAGACGAATGCCGGCACCCCCGCAGAGGCCGAGCCGAACCTGACCCTTCCTACGGAGGACGGTCAACCGACAACTACCTCCTCTACGAAGGACGACCAAACGGCCGCGACCTCCTCCGGGGAGGACGGCGAGTCGACGGCAACCTCCTCCGGGGCGGACGGCGAGTCGACGGCAACCTCCTCCGGGGCGGACGGCGAGTCGACCACTGATTCCTCTTCCACGGAGAAGGGCGCGCCGACCGCTTACCCTTCCGCCGACCAGCCACCCCAGGGCTCGTCTCCATCCACAGGCCAGCCGTCCCCAGAAAAGTTGTCCACAGCCTCGGGCGTACCGCAACCGGCGCCCGATCCGGAGCAGCAAACTTCTGCCACGAGCCCCCGCAGGCGCAGGATGGCCGATCCACGGTCCATCCGACCACCTGGGCGGCTCGGTCCTGACGAGACAAGGGAGTCCGAGGAGGAGTCGTGACCGAGGCGGTGCCCTCCTACCTGTCACCCACCGGGCAAGAGATCGTCTTCTTGCTGCTGGGCGCGGTAGCGGTTGGATCGGCGCTGCTTGTCGTCACGACCAAACAACTCGTCCACGCCGCCCTCTGGCTCGTGGTCTGCTTCGGTGCCCTTGCGGGCGGCTATCTCGTTCTCACCGCCGAGTTCGTGGCCTGGGTCCAGGTGCTGATCTACGTAGGCGCGGTGGTGGTGCTGCTGCTGTTCGGCATCATGCTCACCCGCGCCCCCATCGGCCGCTCCGCCGACCTCGACAGCGGCAACCGCCCTGTCTCAGCCCTGGTGGCGGCGGCAACGGCAGCGATCCTCGTCACCGTGGTGATCGACGGGTTCCGTACGGCGTACACACCGCTGCGCCCCGGCTCAGGAGCCGCAAAAGAGCTGGGCGCCAGCGTGTTCGCCACCTGGGTGCTGCCGTTCGAGGCGCTGTCGGTGCTCCTGCTTGCCGCCCTGATCGGCGCCATCGTGCTGTCCCGCACCGACATCCCCGGAGGCTCCCCACCAGACCGGACCGGCGGCGACCCGCCAGGTGACCAGACAGAAGCAACCCCGTCGTCACCCCCCGAGCCGGGGCAACGCCCAACAGCCGGCCAAACCGACGACAACACTGCCTCCGCCCGCGACCGTACAGCGAGCCCCGACCCGACAGGGAACCGCGACCAGACCGCGAGCCGCGACCGGACAGTGAGCCCCGACCCCACAGTGAGCCGCGACCCGACAGCGAGCCCCGACCGGACAGGGAGCACGTCACCGTCCGCTCGCACTCAGGACGACCCATCCCCCCACCAGGCGAGGGAGACGCCGCCGTCTCCGAGCACCCGGGACAACGCGGTGCCCGACCCGACCGGGGGTAATCCGCCGCCCGATCAGACCGGGGGTCATTAGTGCACATCGTCTACCCGGCGGTCGTCTCCGCGCTTCTCTTCTCTGTCGGCGTCTACGGAGTGCTCGCCCGGCGCAACACGATCCTCGTGCTGATGTCGGTCGAGCTCATGCTCAACGCCGTCAACCTCAACCTGGTCGCATTCGACGTGTGGCTGGGCGACCGCCTGCACAGCGGCCAGGTCCTCACCCTCTTCGTCATCGTCATAGCGGCCGCGGAAGTGGGCCTGGGCCTTGCGATCGTGCTGGCGCTCTACCGCAACCGCCGCACCGTCGACATCGATCAACTCCGCGACCTGGCCGAACCCCCCGACGAGCCCTCAAGCACGCCGGCGCCCACGAGCACGCCCGACGACGAGCCCGCAGACGCCTATTCGCCCTCTCCGACGGCACCGGTCCGCAGCAGCCCCGACGCCCCAGAGCGTGCGTCGGAGCCCGCCGGACCGCTCAACGATGCGGGCGAGCCGGTCGAGGGCCGTGCACCCGCCACTGGCGAGCGCAACGAGCACCGCCACGACCCAACAGACCCGTCAGAACGGGCACAGAGCAAAGGCGGCCGCGGCGGCGAGCAGCCGGTCAAGCGAGGTGGCACGCCATGACGACCTTCCCGCTCATCGCCGTGCTCCTGCCCTTCGTGGCCGCAGCCGCCGGCCTGCTGCTCTCCCGCTGGCCCCACCGGCGTCCCGCCGGCCCCACCCTCGAAGAGGCCGCAGAAACACCCGAACCAAAGCCCACAACACCCCACCCGTCCAAGCCCGAGCCCGCCGAGACAGCAGTGGGCGAGCGGGCCAACACCAGGGCAGCCTGGATCGCCGTCCTCCCGACGGCCGTCTCATCGGTCGTGGCCGCCTGGCTCGCCTGGGGCCCGGGCTTCGCCTTCCTCCATGGCGTCACCACCTCCCCACCCACAGGCCAGACGTACGGCACGATCGTCACCGGCGGCATCCCGATAACGCTCACCCTCCAGGCCGACAACCTGTCGAGCATCCTCGGTGTCCTGGTGACCCTCGTCGCCCTGGCCGTACAGATCTACTCGGTCGGCTATCTCAAAGACGACCCGCGCTACCCCTCCTACAGCGCGTTCATCAGCCTGTTCACCAGCGCCATGCTCCTGGTCGTCTACGCGGGCGACCTCCTGGTCCTCTACGTGGGCTGGGAGATCATGGGCCTCTGCTCGTACCTCCTCATCGGCCACTGGTGGGAAGACCGGGGCAATTCGCGCGCGGCGATCAAGGCGTTCCTCGTCACTCGCCTGGGCGACGTCGGCTTCCTTTTCGGCATCTTCGTACTCGGCCTGGCAGCGGACAGCTTCCGCATCAGCGACGTGCTGGGGAAGGTGCCGGAAATGTCCACGGCCACGCTCGTGACCGCCACGCTGCTCCTCCTGGCCGGGGTGGCCGGCAAGAGCGCGCAGGTCCCGCTGCACACCTGGCTCCCCGACGCGATGGCGGGCCCGACGCCGATCAGCGCCTTGATCCATGCCGCCACCATGGTCGCCGCCGGGATCTTCATCGTGGCCAGGCTGTTCCCGGCGTTCCTCGTCGCCCGGCCCACGCTCGACGTGCTCGCCGTCATAGCCGCCCTCGGCATGCTGGGCGCCGCCCTGGCCGCGCTGGCACAGGACGACCTGAAACGCGTGCTCGCCTACTCCACGATCAGCCAGCTCGCGTACATGGCGGGCGGCCTGGCCGCGGGCTCCGACACGGCGGCCATCTTCCACCTGCTGACTCACGGCGCGTTCAAGGCCCTGCTGTTCCTGTGCGCGGGCGCGGTGATCCACCACGTCGGGTCCAACCTGATGACCCAGATGGGCGGCCTGCGCCGCGGACTCCCGGTGACGTTCGTGACGATGACGATAGGTTTCGCCGCGTTGATGGGCATCCCCCCGGCCAGCGGCTTCTTCAGCAAGGACGGCATCCTGCTGGCCATGGACGGCGCCCTGTCCAACGGGCGCCTGACGGACGCGGCCGCCCTCCTTCTGTACGGGTGCGCGCTCGCGACCGTGGCCGTCACCGGCGCGTACGCCACGAGGGCATGGCTACGCACGTTCTTCGGCGAGGCGCGGGCCGTGGCGCTCCCGGAGCCGGAGCCCGGCACGGCCCACGTCGTGGACGTCACCGAGGCCCCACGCACGATGCTCGTGCCCGTCATCCTCCTCGCCGTCCCCGCCCTGCTGCTGGGCTTCGCCGGAGAGTTGCACCTGGACCTCGGCGTGGCGGCCATCAGCGTCGTGCTGGCCGTGCTCGGCGCCGGGATCGTCTACACGTTCTGGCGCATCGATCCCATCGCAGACCCGGCCCGCCTGCTGGGGCCGCTGAGGGCGCCGTGCGAGCGGGCGTTCCACGTGGACGGGCTCTACGCCACGCTGTTCGTACGCCCGATCCTGGCGCTGTCCAGGCTCGTGGTCAGAACGGACGACGTGGTCGTGGACGGGGCGGTGCGCGGGTCGGGCAAGTCGGCGCGCGGATTGTCCGGAGTGCTGCGACTGGCCCAGAACGGCAACGTCCAGCTCTACGTGAGCGGCGTGCTGGCCGGTGTCCTGCTGATCGCGGTGGGGGCGGTGGTGTTCGCATGATGGGCTGGCTTCCCGTCGCACTGCTGGCCGTGCCACTGCTCGGCGCGCTCCTGCTCCTCCTCGCCCCGCACAGGCTCCGCCCGGTGCTGCCCACGTACGGGCTGGCCCTGTCCGGCCTCACCCTGGCGCTCGCCGTCCTGCTGGCGGCGACGTTCGACTACGGGCAGGGGGCACGGCCGCAGTTCGAGGTGGACTGGCCGTGGATCCCGGGGCTGGACTTGCGCTTCCACCTCGGGGTGGACGGGATCTCGCTGCCGCTGATCGCGCTGACGGCCCTGCTGACGTTCCTGTGCTTCGTCTACCTGTGCTGGGGCGGCGCGCGTAAGACGTTCGTGAGGGCGAGGCCGAGGGCGCTGGTGTTCACGCTGCTCGTGCTCGAAGTAGGCATGATCGGTACGTTCCTCGCCCTCGACCTGCTGCTCTTCTTCGTGTTCTTCGAGATCGTCCTCGTCCCGATGTACTTCTTGATCGCCATCTGGGGCGGCGAGGGGCGCAGGGCGGCGTCGATCAAGTTCATCCTGTACACGCTGCTCGGCTCGGTCATCATGCTCCTCGGCCTGCTGCTCGTGTGGGTCCAGACCGGCACGTTCGACATCGAGGCGCTGAGCGCGGCCCATGGCGCCGGCATGCCCAGATCCGTGCAGATTCTGGCGTTCGTGGCGATCGGCATCGGTCTCGCGGTGAAGACCCCCATGTGGCCGCTGCACACGTGGCTGCCCGACGCCCACACGGAGGCACCGACCGTGGGCTCGGTGCTGCTCGCCGGGGTGCTGCTGAAGATGGGCACGTACGGCTTCGCCAGGATCGCCATCCCGATCCTCCCCGAGGGGGCGGCGGCGGTGGCGCCGTGGCTCGGGGCGTTCGCCGTGGTGGGCATCGTCTACGGAGCCCTCGCGTGCCTCGCCCAGCGCGACCTCAAACGCATGATCGCCTACTCGTCAGTCGGTCACATGGGCTTCGTCCTGCTGGGGTTCGCCACGCTGACCCCGGTGGGCATCAACGGCGCCCTCTTCGCGAACGTCGCCCACGGCCTGATCACCGGCCTGCTGTTCTTCCTGGCCGGGGCCATCAAGGACCGCTACCACACCGCCGACATGCCTTCGCTGGGTGGCGGCATGCTGGCGACGCTGCCAAGGCTGGGGTCGGTGCTCACTTTCGCGGCGATCGCCTCGCTGGGGCTGCCCGGGCTGGCCGGGTTCTGGGGCGAGATGCTGGCGCTCTTCGGGGCGTTCCAACCGGCGAACGGGCTGCCGCGCGCGTTGTTCCTGACGTACATGGTGATCGGGGGTCTGGGGGCGGTCCTGACGGCCGCGTACTTCGTCGTCATGCTGTCCCGCGTCACCCATGGCCGACCTCAGGGGGTCACCGGGGCGCCCGCCGGCGTGCGTACGTCTGGCGGAGGCGCGGACGAGGCGCCGTGGGAGGGCGTCGCCCCCGACGAACGCCCCGTCGTACCGCTCGGCTCGCCGGAGAAACGCTCGGCGACGGCCACCTTGGAGCCAAGCCCGGCACCGCTGCCCACCAGCGACCAGAACGAGCCACCACCCGGCACTGAGCCGTTGAGCGGCGGCGAGCCTCCAGGGGGCGCTGAGCCGTTGAGCGGGGACGGGCCTCGGGGCGGCGCCGGCTCAGCGGATGGTGGCGCCCCGCTGGAGGGCGTTCGGCAGGTGGTCGACGACATCAGGAGCTACGAACTCCTGGCATGGACGCCGCTGGTGGCCCTGATCCTGCTCTTCGGGCTCTGGCCCGGGCTCCTCCTGTCGCTCACCGCACCGGCCGTCCAGACCCTGCTGGGAGCCGTCTCATGATCCAGCAGATCGACTATTTCGTGATCGCGCCCCCGCTGGCGCTCGCCCTGGTGGCCGGGCTGGTGCTGTTGCTGGACGCGTTCCTCCCGGCTCGCCCCCGCACGAAGACCGTGCTGGCACTGGTCACGCTGGCAGGTGTTCTGGTCTCCCTGGGCTTCGTCGTCGCACAGGCGATCAAGGGCGGCCCGCCGCAGTCGACCTTCTGCGTCCCGCCCGACCTCGCCGCGCCCGCCGGGCTGTGCTCCTTCGTGGCGGACCGGTTCACGCTGGTGTTCGCGGGCATGGTGCTCGTCGCGGCCGTGGTGATCGTACTGATGTCGATGACCGAGCTGGCGGCCGGCGACATCCCGGTCGGAGAGTGGTACTTCCTGCTCCTCTGCACCCTCGTCGGCGCGGTGACGCTGCCCGCCTCCCGAGATTTGATCATGCTCGTGGTGGCGCTCGAGCTGGTCTCGCTGCCGGTCTTCGCCCTCACCGCGATGAAGCGGTACGACGGCCGCTCGTCCGAGGCCGCCGTGAAGCTCTTCGTCGTGTCGGTCGTGTCGACCGCCGTCATGCTGTTCGGCGTGTCGCTCCTGTACGGCATATCCGGCACGGTCTACCTGTCCCACCTGGCGGCCGTGTTCAGCGGCGACGCCCCGGCGCCCGGCGTCGCAGCGGGAACGGTGTGGGCGGGTGGCCCGGACCTACCTGCCGTCGGCACGGTCGGCGTCGTTCTGGTGGTGGCGGGGTTCGCTTTCAAGATCGCGGCGGTGCCGTTCCACTCCTGGGCGGCCGACGTCTACCAGGGCGCTCCCGTCCCCGTGGCCGCTCTGCTTTCTGTCATCTCCAAGGCGGCCGGGTTCGCCGGGCTGATCCTCGTACTGGTCGCCGGACTGTCCGGACAGGCCGCCACCTGGGCGCCCATCGTGGGGATCATCGCCGCGCTGACCATGACCGCGGGCAACCTGCTCGCCATGCGCCAACGCTCCGCCGTACGCCTGCTGGCCTGGTCCTCCGTCGCGCAGTCCGGCTACATCCTGGCACCTCTGGCAGCAGCGGCCACCACACAAGGCGCCACACCAACCGCCGCTCTCCGCGCCCCGGCCATCACCGCCGCACCTGCCACCACCGCACTCCACGCCCCGGGCGTCGCCGCCGAACCTGCCACCGCCGTGTTCCAGGCCCCGGGCGTCGCCCCGGGGTCCGCCACCGCGGTCACCTCGGCCGTGCTCCCGGAGACCGTGGCGGCGGCGGGCGCGATCGGCGCCTCCATGGCCTACCTGATCATCTACGCCGCCATGAACCTCGGCGCGTTCGCGGTGGTCATGCTCGTCTCCAGGACGGCCACCCGCAACGAGCTCGACGACTACCGCGGCCTGGCGTTCCGGCGCCCGGCAGCAGGGCTTGCGCTGGCGTTCTGCCTGGTCTGCCTGGCAGGTCTCCCACCGGGCCTGGCCGGGCTCTTCGCGAAGGTGTTCGTCTTCCGCGAGATCGTCGAAGGCGGCTCAGGCTGGCTGGCACTGATCATGGCCGTCAACACCGTGATCGGCCTCTACTACTACGTCATCTGGGCGGCACGCCTCTTCACCCCGGCGGGAGGAACGGCAATCACCCAGCGCCGCCCACTTCCGGCGACATGGCTGGCCATCGGTCTCGCCTTGGTGGCGGCCGTCCTGTTCTCGATCGCCCCGCAACTGGTCCTGGACATGACCTCCTTGTCAGCCTTCGGTTGAGGCCCCAGGCGCTCAAGCACTCAGGGCACAGCAGTAGAGAGCTCACGAGGCCCCTGAGAAACAGGAGAAACCCAAGCTGGAAGGTCGCGCTGTGCCCCCGGTCGAGCACGGCGCGGTACGGGCAAGGGACAGTTGGGGAACGATGGACCGGGTCATCGTCGTTGAACCAGGTGAACCCAGACCACGAAGGGGGGAGCCTTGCACCACAACGGTCTGCGCACCGCCGTTCTGCTCGGCGGCCTGTCGGCGCTGATTGTCGCGGTGGGCGCGTGGTTGGGCGGCGGCGCCGGTGTGCGGATCGCTCTCGTGCTCGCCCTGGTGAGCAACGGAGTCGCCTACTTCTTCTCCGACCGCATCGCCCTGTCGGCCATGCGCGCCAGGCCGGTCAGCGAGGTCGAGCAGCCC
Source organism: Nonomuraea sp. NPDC049400 (assembly GCF_044466425.1). Lineage (NCBI taxonomy): Bacteria > Bacillati > Actinomycetota > Actinomycetes > Streptosporangiales > Streptosporangiaceae > Nonomuraea > Nonomuraea sp. NPDC049400. Next base: position 147,569 of record NZ_JBITMP010000015.1, on the reverse strand, counting down.
ACGCTCTACCGGATCGTCCGAGAGCTCTCCACCGAGGCCCGCCAGCCGATGCCACGCCTGTACATCTCGCCGACGGTGCAGCCGAACGCGTTCGCGACGGGCAGAAGTCCTCGCCAGGCCGCGGTGTGCGTCACGTACGGCCTGACCAAGCTGCTCGACGAGGCCGAGTTGCGCGGAGTGATCGGGCACGAGCTGTCACACGTGTACAACCGGGACATCCTCGTCTCCTCCGTGGCCGGCGCGCTGGCCACGATGATCACCTGGCTCAGCTATGTGGCCGTGTTCTTCGGCGGTTCGGACGACGACGAGGGCCCGGGCTTCGTGGGTGCGCTGCTGATGATGCTGCTCGGACCGGTGGCGGCCGGGATGGTGCAGATGGCGATCTCCAGGACGAGGGAGTTCCAGGCCGACGAATCGGGCGCCAGGCTCACGGGTGACCCGCTAGCGCTCGCCTCGGCGCTCCGCAAGATCGAGATGGGTGCCCGCAGGCTTCCCCTCCCGGAGAACAGCCGCCTGACCTCCGCCTCCCACATGATGATCGCGAACCCGTTCAGCGGCTCCGGCTTCGGCCGCCTGTTCTCCACCCACCCGCCCACGTCCGAGCGGGTCGCCCGTCTCGAGCGCATGGCCGGCTACCGCCGCTGACCACATGCGCCGATTAACGAAGGCGGAGCGGAGGCTCTGGAACGCGTTCCCCACCGGCGAAACCGTCGAGCTGGGTTCATTCAAGATCGGAGCCAGCCGCGCGGCAGGGGCCAACGCGCCCATGGACGGCCACACCTGGGGCCGCGAGCGCTCGATCAGGGCCGAGGTGATCGCCCAGCTGCTCCTCGGCGCCCGCGACACGGGCAGCGGCTCCGCCCCAGCGGTACGCCTGCGCGGCGCCAGGATCACCGGCCAGCTCGCGATCGTCGGCGGCACGATCCTGCACCAACTCAACCTGAGCGGCTGCCATCTGGACGAACCAATCCGTTTCACCGACTCAACCACCCGCACCGTACGCCTGACCGACTGCCACCTCCCGGGTCTCAGCGGCGGTGGCATGCGGGTGGCCGGCCACCTCAGCCTGTCCGGCTCGAACATCACCGGCACCGTCCGCCTGAACCGGGCCCAGTTCGAGAGCGGCCTGTGGCTGGGCGGCACCAAGGTGGTGGCCGACGACGACGAAGACTGGGCGCTCTACGCGAACGCCGCCGTCGTGGACTCCGGCACCTACCTCCGCAACGCCGACTTCGCCGGAGGAATCGACCTGATCGGCTCCCGCCTCAACGGCGGACTCTTCCTGGAAGGCGCAACGCTCCGCAACCCGGGCAAGGAAGCCCTCGCCGCCGACAACATGGTCGTTGAGGACATCATGCGCTGCACCGACGGATTCCAGGCCGTGGGCTGCGTCCGGTTACGCGGCGCGCGAATCAACGGGACACTCTCGCTCAACGGAATCGTACGAAGTCCGGACACTCGCTACGCCCTCCACGCGAGCCACATGGAGATCCGCGAGCTCTACCTCAAGCCCGCAAAGCCCATCGAAGGCGTTGTGACCCTCGCACACTCCACAGTCGGCACATTGCACGACGACCGAGCCACCTGGCCCGAGAAGCTACGCCTCAACGGCCTGACCTACCACCGTCTGCGCGGTTCGGGGGTAACCCAGCGAATTGACTGGGTAAGGCGTGATCCGGAGGGGTTCAGGCCGCAGCCGTACGAGCAGCTGGCCGCCTGGTACCTCAGCGACGGCAACGACGCGCTCGCCCGCCGCGCCCAGCTCGCCAAGCTCCGCGCCAGACGGCAGACGCAGGGGCTCGGGGGCCGGGCATGGGGGCGGCTGCTCGACGTCGCGGTCGGCTACGGCTACCGTCCCTGGCTGGCGGGCATGTGGTTCACGCTGCTGCTGACGCTCGGAACCATCGTCTTCGGCCTCAACCCGCCCAGAGCGCTCAAACCCTCCGAGAGCCCCGATTTCAACGCCTTCGCCTACACCTTTGACCTTCTGCTCCCGATCCCCGCATTCGGGCAACGAGAGCTGTTCGACCCGGGCGGGTGGACGCAGTGGCTCGCGTACGGACTGGTCGTTTCTGGATGGATCCTTGCGACGGCCCTCATAGCGGGCGCTACACGGATTCTTCGCCCTCAATGACCGGGGAAGCCGCGATGATCCCACGCAGGATCGACGCGAGATCTTCGGGATAGAAGATCTCCTCGGTGCTCTCGAGCTCCGCCACACTCCACCACCGGTAGGCCGTCGTCGTGTCCTTCTCGATCTGATCCATGTGATCGAACGACACGACCGTGCCGTCGCCCACCCGGATCGCGAAGAACGTCTGCTCCTGCGTGACGGCGTACTGGGCCCAGGAGAACTCGATCACACTGTTGTCGTACGGTCCGCTGAACTCGTCAGCATTCGCCCGGATCCCGACCTCCTCGAACAGCTCGCGCGCCGCCGCCTCCTGCAGCGTCTCGCCGTCCTCCGCGGCCCCGCCGATCGTGAACCAGAACGGCTCATCCGGTCTCGCCGGATCAAAGCCATGAAGGAGGAGAACCCGATCTTGCTCGTCAACGGGCAGGGCACGTGCCGTAAAGCGGCGCAGGGGGATCTTCGTCACGATTACCGAGCTTACGGTCGAGATGTGGCACGTCGAGGCACCGGCAAGCGGCGTCGCCCGCGTTTCGTGGACAACGCGCCCGACCCTGTGCCCCTGACGTGCCCCGCACCCGGCTCCGGCTCCATGCCGGTCAGCGGTAGTTCACAAACTGGAGGGCGATGTCCAGATCCTTGCCCTTCAGCAGCGAAATGACGTCCTGAAGGTCGTCCTTCTTCTTCGAGCTGACCCGAAGCTCCTCGCCCTGAATCTGCGCCTTGACCCCCTTCGGCCCCTCGTCACGGATCATCTTGGAGATCTTCTTGGCGTGCTCCTGGTCGATGCCCTCCTTCAGGCTGACCAGCATGCGGTATTCCTTGCCCGACAGCTTGGGCTCGCCCGCCTCCAGGACCTTCAGCGACAACCCCCGCTTGACCACCTTCTCCTTGAACACGTCGAGCGCGGCATTCGCCCGCTCCTCACTGTTCGCCTTGATCTCGATGTTGTCCTGCCCAGACCAACTGATCGCGGCCCCGGTCCCCTTGAAATCGAAGCGGTGCCCGAGCTCCTTGACCGTCTGGTTGAGGGCGTTGTCGACCTCTTGACGGTCGATCTTGCTGACGATGTCGAAAGATGAATCGGCCAAAACACCCATCCTCTCAGCTGCGGAAGCACTACCCGGACCCCGCTTTCCCGCCGTACGCGAAAGGCGAAGGGCCCAGCGACCGAGCCTAGCCAGCATCGGCCCGCCGTGCAGGACGCCGCCCCTTGTGTGGAGGACCATCCAGCTTTGCACCCTCCGCGCCCACGGCACCTCCACCATTTCGGCACGGCCCGTACCGCGGATCCGGCTCAGGACAAACCGGTGTCACGTACACCTCGGAAGTCCGCTATCCTTCTGTGTGTCGCCGCGAGAGCGGATGACAAGGCAGGTTGCCCGAGTGGCCAAAGGGAGCGGTCTGTAAAACCGTCGGCTCAGCCTACGCAAGTTCGAACCTTGCACCTGCCACACCAGCGGGAAGAGGCCCGTCACAGCGGAAACGCGGTGACGGGCCTCTTGCGTTGTGTCCGGCTGTCTACGGCTGACACTGGCGGACTACGGTTGATCGTTCCCTATACGTTTCCCAAACGATCAAGGTCGGCGGATCACAACTCGTGGGCAAGATCGTCGGCGACGAGGGGAAGCGGGCGGGACGCTCGCTCAGCATGTTGCACAGCACAGGATCTGATCAGCATTTATTGAGCTGCTGACTCCGGCCGACTCGCGCGGGCTGACCCGTTGTTGTGGCAGCACGTGCTGCCGATCGGGGACGTGCACCTGGACGTGCGCAGCGGCTGGCCCTCGGCGCCCACAGTTTCCAGCGAGGTGTGACGACCGTGCTTTGTCTCCTATGCGCATCTACGGCTGCGGGCGCATCATCGGGTGTGGTCGGTGCGGTTCCACCACAAGGCGGTCGTGACGGCGCCAGCCGCGCCGGTGGCCGTGACGAGCACGAGTCCGATAAGGCCGGGTGGGTCCTGGCCAGGGCCGGCGATTCCGGCGTACAAGCCGGGCACCGACCACGGGAAAACGGCGCCGTAGCCGAGCGCGGCGATGACCTGGGCGGCGAAAACGATGGCGAACAGGACACCGACGGCGGCCAAGTAGCCGCGGCCGATGCTGGCGGCCAGGGCCAGCGGCGTGGTGGTCAACGCGCCCAGCGCAGCCGCGCCTACGATGCGCCCGACTCCCTCGATCGCGGCCGGAACTGACCAGTTGGGCAGGGCGAGCAGGGCGCCGATCAGCAGGCCGAGCCCGCGAGTAGGAAGGCCAGGAGCAAGGCCCAGATGGCGGCGATAGCGAACTTGGCGGTCACGATGGCGGTGCGGGAGGTGGGCAAGGCGAGCAGGTCGGTGGCGGTGTGGTCGCTGAACTCTCGGCCGAACAGCCAGATGGCGATCAGGCCGTAGACGCCCAGGCCGCCCACCGCGGCGGCCTGGGCGAGCAGGGCGAGGTAACCGGGCCAGTCGGCGGTGGCGCCGGACAGCTGGGCCTTGCCACCGAGCAGGCCGAATGCGCGGGCGCGGGCGGGGTTGGCCAGGATGAACATGAACATCCCGCACACCAGCGCGGCGATAGTGAAGGCCAGCGCGGTGATCCAGGGCAGGCGGCTACGCCGTACTTTCAGCAGCTCCGCCCACAGCGCCTCACGCATCCCCGGCCCCCGTTCCAGCTCCCGTTCCAGTCTCTGTTCCGGTTTCCCCGTCGGCTTCGCGCGTGGTCTGCGGGCTCAGGTTGACCGTGCGCGTGAAGAAGGCTTCGAGATCCTCTTCTTGCAGGTGGAGTTCGATGGGCGGCACTCCGCCGTGCACGAGGACGGTGGCGACCTGCTCGGGTCGGGCCAGGGCGCGCTGGTCGGCGAGGAGCAGGCCGGCCGGGGCGGCGGGTTCGGGGTGGTAGCCCTGGGCGCGGAGCACCGCGAGGGCGGTGGCGTCGTCGCGGGTGGCCAGGCGCAGGTGGCGGCGGCGGTGCCGATCCAGTTGGCCGGCGTCGTGCTCGCCGATCAGGCGGCCGTGGTGCAGGATGCCGATGCGGGTGGCCAGGCGGGCGACCTCGGCCAGCAGGTGGCTGGACAGGAACACGGTGGTGCCGTGCTGGTGGGCCAGGTCGGCGAGCAGAGCACGGATCTCGGCGACCCCGGCGGGATCCAGGCCGTTGACGGGTTCGTCGAGGATGAGCAGGCCGGGGGCGTGCAGCAGGGCCCTGGCCAGGGCCAGGCGCTGCAGGTTGCCGAGTGACAGGGTGCGGGCGCGCCGCTCGGCATACGGCGTGAGCGCAAGCCGTTCGATGATGTCGTCGCAGGTACCGGGCAGCCGACGCAGCCGGCGGACCACGTCCAGGTTCTCGCGTACAGTCAGCTCGGGGTAAGCGGCGGCCACCTCCACCAGGTAGCCGGTCCGCGCCCAGGCGGAGCGGTCGCCGGCTGAGACGTCGGAGCCCAGGACGCGCACCGTCCCGCTGGTGGGCGCGATCATGCCGAGCAGCAGGCGGATCAAGGTCGTCTTGCCGGCGCCGTTGAGACCCAGCAAGGCGTAGATCTGTCCCGCCTGCACACGCAGGGTGACGTCGTTGACGGCCGTCACGTGGCGATAGCGCTTGCTTAGGTGAGCGATCTCGATGACCGGCGTCGCCGCGCTGAGGAGCAGCGGCGCGGTCATGGCGGGGGATGCAGGCTCAGATGCGGCGCCATCAGGCCTTGGGGGTGCGGGTTTCGGGGGCGCACGGGCACATCCTTCACTCGATGCGGAGTGGACGTGCCGACCAGGCTTCCCGGCGCACCTGGTGCCAGCCTATCCCTCTCGGCCTGTGCCGGACAGTGCGCTCTCTATCCCCTTGCGCCGCTGTCCCGGTGACGTGGCGCGGGCCTGGTTACATGCGATCGATCAGGCCGCGCTGCGGTCGAGCATGCTCAGCGGGGTGAGCGCTGCTCTTCCCAGCGGCGCAGTAGACCGGGCAGTTCACCGAGCAGGAACTCATAGAAGTCGCGCATCCGCGTCAGGCGTGCGTGGGCCGGATCGCCGGAGCTGGTGGTGGCGATGCCGGTCTCGGCGGCCTGCAGCATGACGTGGACGACGGTGTTCTGGGTGGAGAACAGGGTGGGCCAGGCGTCGTCGCGCAGCCGGTAGTGCTCGCGGCGGCTGCCGGGCGCCGGGAGGCGTTCGATGAGGCCGACCGACAGCAGCGCCTTGACTGCCCCGGATACCGAGCCCGCGCTGACGCCGAGCCGGTCGGCGATGTCACCCATGGTGACGGTCTCGGCGTCGGTGAACAGGAATACCGCCAGGGCTCGCGCCGACATGCGTTGCAGGCCGCCCTCGGTCAGCACCAGCGCCAGCCGTTCCGCGGCCTGCCACCGCTCCTTCTGACTCACTTGCCACCTCCAGGCAGCAGAATACCTGGCATCGGCAGGCTTCAGAAATTTCCGAACTTTGGCTATATTGCTGGTATTCGGCCTGTCATGGGCTGACGGTGTGCCGGGAAGCCTGGTCGGCGAACAAGATCCTCTTTCTTTTCGGGAGACAGGCGCGCCGATGAAGGTCCTTATCCTCACCCATGGCACTCGCGGCGACGTGCAGCCGTACGCCGCCCTCGCACTCGCCCTGAAGCGGGCCGGACATGAGCCGGTCCTGGCGGCCCCGGCCGCGATGGCGTCCCTGGCCGAGCCGCACGGCATCGCCTTCGCGCCGGTGCACGATGGACCGAACACGCTCATCGACCAGCCTGACATCCGCCAGGCCATCGAGACCAACTACCGCGGTCTGCGCGGCAAGAAGGTCGCCCTGCAGGTGATGCGGCGCAGCAAGCCGCTCATGGCCGCCGTGTTCGACGACATGGCCGGTGTCGCCGAGGGCGGCGCCGATGTGGTCGTGCATGCGCCCGGCGTCCCGGGCCAGCACTTCGCCGAACGGCTCGGTGTGCCTGCGGTGCCTGCCGCGCTGCAGCCCGTGTGGGTGCCCACCGCCGCCTTCCGCAACCCGATGCTGCCGGTGCCGCTGCCCAAGGCGCTGAACCGGGCCTCCTACCTGCCGATCAAGCTGATGCTGCGCTCCTTCGGCGGAATCGCCGACGACCTGCGCAAGCGACGACTGAACCTGCCACGCCGGCGCGGGCGGCACGACATTCTGCGCTGCCCCAACGGCCGTCCGGCGACCGTCCTGCACGGCTTCAGCCGCCATGTCCTGCCCGCCGGCATGGACTATCCGGCTTGGGTGCACACCACCGGTTTCTGGTTCCTGCCCGCCCCGCCCGGCTGGACGCCCTCCCCGGAGCTGGCCGCGTTTCTGGAGGCCGGGCCGGTGCCGGTGTACGTCGGGTTCGGCAGCATGGCCGGCACCGACCCGCAGCGCGTCGGCCGTATCGTGACCGAGGCACTCCGGCTGGCTGGGGTACGCGCCGTGCTGGCCGCCGGCTGGGGCGGCATCCAGGCCGGCGACCTGCCGGACACCGTCCATCAGCTCGACCAGGCGCCGCACGACTGGCTGTTGCCGCGTATGGCCGCGATCGTGCACCACGGTGGCGCCGGTACCACCGGCGCGGCGCTGGCCGCCGGACGGCCGCAGGTCCTCTGCCCGTTCGTCGCCGACCAGCCGTTCTGGGCGGCCCGCGCGCACGCGGCCGGCGTCGCCGTGCCGCCCCAGCCGCAGCGGCGTCTCACCCCGGACGGGCTCGCTACCGCCATCCGCCTGGCCGCCACCGACACGGCGATGGCGGCCGCCGCCGACGACCTCGGGCGGCGTATCCGCGCCGAGAACGGTGCAGCCCGCGCCGTCACGATCCTGGAGTCGCTGTCATGACCATGAACACCCTCCTCGGCCTGCTGACGGCCGCCGACCGGGACGCGTTCCTGACCGGCCTGGCCGCCGACGGGCCCATCGTCCGTGGCATGCATCTGGACGGCAGCCCCATCTGGCTGGTCACCGGCCATGCCGAGAGCCTGGCCGTGCTGACCGACCCGCGCTTCAGCAGCGACCCGGCCAAGCAATCCACCTTCGACCTGGCCGCGGCCGCCGGCCTGCCCGACGACGTGGCTCCGTACCTGCTGCACACGCTCGGCGCCTACGACCCACCGGACCACACCCGTCTGCGCCGCCTGGTCTCGCGCGCCTTCACCGCCCGCCGGGTGGAGCGGCTGCGCCCGCGCATCCAGCAGATCGCCGACGACCTGCTGACCGATCTGCCGACAGAGTTCGACCTCATCGAGCGCTTCGCCTACCCGCTGCCGATCCAGGTCATCTGCGAACTGCTGGGCGTGCCCCTGCCGGATCGGGACACCTGGCGGGCCTGGGCCGGCGACCTGACCGCGCCTGACCCGGCCAGGATCGCGGCCGCTGCCCGCGGGCTGGTGGCGTACATGGCCGGCCTCATCGCGCGTAAGGCGGGCAGAGACAAGGCCGACGGGGATGGCGACGACCTGCTGTCGGCGCTGATCGCGGTCCGCGACGACGGGGACCGGCTGAGCGAGCACGAACTGATCGCGTTGTCCATCAGCATCCTGATCGCCGGGCACGAGACCACGGTCAGCCTGATCAGCCAGAGCTTGCACCTGATGCTCACCCGGTCGCTGAAGCTCGACGACGTATGCGGCGCGGTGGAGGAGTTCTTGCGTTACAGCGGCCCCGCCGAGATCGCCGTCCTTCGCTACGCGATCGAACCGGTGCAGCTCGGCGGCGTCGACATCGGCGCGGGCGAGGCGGTGCAGGTGGTGTACGCCGCCGCGAACCGCGACCCGCGCCGCTTCGACCGGCCGCACCTGCTGGACCCACGCCGGTCCGACAACCCACACCTGGGCTTCGGCCACGGCATCCACTACTGCCTCGGCGCCGCGCTGGCCCGCGCCGAAACCGAGATCGCGCTCACCATGCTCCTGCGCCGCTTCCCTGCGCTGGAGCTCGCCGTACCCGCCGACCGGATCGGCTGGCGGCCCGGCATACAACGGGCGCTTGCCGCCCTGCCAGTACGCACCCGGCCGAAGAACTGAGCACCGTCCCCTGGCGGGCCGCAGGGTCACCCTTGCGGCTCGGGCGGGTACAGGCCGACCTGGCGGTAGACGGCAGTGAGGTAACGCAGCATCTCGGTGGCGTCCGGCGGGTCCGGCTGCAGCACGCGGTAGGTCACCGCCCCGGCCATCATGTCGATCAGCACGTCCAGGTCAGCGTCGGCTGCCACCGTGCCCTCCTGCTGGGCGCGCCGGAGCATCGTGGCGGCCAGCTCGCGGCGGGGCAGGATGTAGTGCTTCCAATAGACGGCCATCAGCGCGGGATGGCTCACGGCTGAGCCCATGATGCGCGCGACCAGCGCACGGAATTCGGGGCTCGCGGCCAGCTCGGCCGCCGCGGGCAGGACCTGTTCGACGATGGCCTGCGGCGGCAGGGCGTAGACGTCGGCCGCGGAAGGGGTCACCTCGGCGCTGACTGACTGCTCGATGGCCTGGGCGAGCAGGTCCTCCTTGCTGCCCCAGCGGCGATAGACGGTCAGCTTGCCCACCCCGGCGCGCTTGGCGACCTGTTCCATGCTGGTGCCCTCGACGCCGCGCTCGACGAACAGCTCCAGCGCGGCGTTGAGGATCGCGGCATCGGTCTCGGGGTCGCGTGGGCGTCCCCGTCCCCGGGCGGCGGTCATCGCAGGGCTCCGTCCAGCCAGCGGGCGAAGTCGGCGGGACCGCCCTTGCAGGCCAGGTGGGCGTCCGGGCGGACGAGCAGGGCGGGCCCGGAGGCGAGCCCGGTGGCCGTGAGTCGCACCACGTGGCCGCCGAGCCACCGCCGGGCCGCCTCGAAGGCGGCCTGATCGCCGAGCAGGGCCCACTTGCCGCGCAGCTCAGCATGCAGCCGGGTGCGGCTGCCATCAGGGCGTTCACACGCCAGGTCGGCGATGCGGTCGCCGGGACGGGGCTTGCGGCCGCGCCCGCCGAGCGGCCCTCGCCGGTAGCTCACCCACAGCTGCGAGGTCGTGTACGTGGTCCACCGCTGAATCCACGCCTGATTGAACACCCGCATCAGCACCTGGTCGCGCAGCAGCCTGCCGAGCGGGCTGCCGGCGATGTTGACCTTGGTGGCGGCCGTGCTGCCGCGCAGCACGGCGGCGGCCAGTGGGCGGCGTTCGGCCTGGTAGGTGTCGAGCAGTCGCTCAGTGGCCCGGCCCTGGACGACGCCCTGAACGACCAGAGCGAGTTTCCACGCCAGGTTCTCGGCGTCACCGAGCCCCGTGAGCATGCCCTGCCCGCCGAACGGGGCGTGCACGTGGGCGGCGTCCCCAGCCAGCAGGATCCGCCCGGCGCGGTAGCGGTCGGCCAGACGCCGGTGCACGCTGAACAGCGACGCCCAGGTGACGTCGACCAGGCGGATGCCGGTCAGGCCGGTTCGCCCAGGCAGGATGCGCTGCATGCGGTCGGTGATCTGTTCCTCGCCGGGTTTGTCGTCACGGAAGGTGGCGTCGTAGGCGAGCAGCCGCCACTGATCTCCCGGCATGGGCATGGCGCCCAGCACGCCGTCGGGATGCACCCAGCCGCTGGTCCCCGACCGGTCGAGCGGCGGATCGCCCTCGAGACGTCCGTCGACCAGCAGGAACCGCTCGCTGACCTTGACGCCGGGAAAGCCGATGCCGGCCAGCTTACGCACCGTGCTGCCGGTGCCGTCACAGCCCACCATCCACCCCGCCCGCACGGTACGGCCGTCGCCGAGCGTCGCGGTGATCCCGGCCGCGTCCTGCCGGGCCTCGACCAGCGCCGAACCCCACTCCGGACGGCTACCCAGCTCGCCCAGCCGCTCCCGCAGCCGCGCCTCGACGCGGGCCTGGGAGATCACCATCGGCGGCGCCGCGGTGCCCAACCCCGGGTCACCGAACCGGATCTTCATCATCGGACGATCCCCGGCGTACGTGGTGATCGTCATCGCCGGCACCGACTCCTGCGGCAGGTCGCCCAGAGCGTCCAGACGATCCAGCACCTCAGAGCCACGAGCGTGCACGAAGTTCGCTCGCGAGGTGGTGGCCGGGCCGGAGGCCTTGTCGATCACGCGGACCGACACGCCGTGCTGCAACAGCGCGCATGCCAGTGCCAGGCCGACCGGCCCCGCGCCGACCACCAGGACATCGGTGTCCATCACCTCACCCCCTTTTATTTACGAGACGGTACCGTAAAATAAATCATGCTCTTGCTGATCCAGCTTGTCCAGAGGGGCTGCTGATCAACTGAGCGCACGGCTGGCCGGTGATCGGCTAAGAGAGGCGCTCCTTGTCGCCCTCGCGCGTGCGGCGTCTGACCCATGCGTGCAGGGCCAGACCCGCGACGACCACGATGCCCGTCGGCCGCAGCAACGCGGCCGATCCGCCGGCGGCCAGCCAAGCGATGACGAAGGCGGCGAAGACCGCCGCCCGAACGGCAATGTCGCGATCCACGCCGGTCACCTGCCTATCTGGTGGAGGTGGCGTAAGGGCCGGTGCCGGCCCTGGTCACAGGAGGTAGCGCAGCCAGAGGTACGGGGCGACCAGCACGACGGTGACGACCGTGACGATCAGGCCGTACTTGGTGAACTGCCAGAAGCTGATCGGGGTGCCGTTGCGGGCCGCGATGCCGAGCACCACGACGTTGGCGGCGGCGCCGACGGCGGTGGCGTTGCCGCCCAGGTCGGCGCCGAAGGCCAGCGCCCACCACAGCACCTGCGCCGATCCGTTCCCGCCCGCGTGTACGAGCTGCTCGACGATCGGGCTCATCGTGGCCACGTAGGGGATGTTGTCCACGACGGCCGACAGCACGGCCGAGATGCCGAGCACTCCCATCGTGGTCACCGTCAGCTGTCCGTCGGTGGCCGCGACGGCGGCCCGTGACAGCTCGCCGATCACGCCGGTCTCCACCAGGGCGCCGACCATGACGAACAGCCCGGCGAAGAACACCAGCGTGGGCCATTCCACCTCGGCGATGGCCTGCTCGGTGGTTACCTTCGTCACTGCCACCAGCACGCCCGCGCCCAGCAGCGCCACCACCGACGGCTCGTAGTGCAGCACTGGGTGCAGCACGAACGCTGCCATCACCAGAGCGAGCACCGCCAGCGACTGCCACAGCAGCCGCCGGTCGGCGATGGCCTCCCGCTCGTCCAGCGCCATGATCTCCTCAGCACGGTCCGGGTCATAGCGGAGAGCGCGGCCGAACATCAGCCAGCACAGCCCTACGAACACCGCCATCAGCACGATGACCATCGGCGCCATGTGGATGAGGAAGTCGTTGTAGCTCAAGCCCGCCCGGCTGGCGATGATGATGTTCGGCGGGTCGCCGACCAGGGTGGCCGCGCCGCCGATGTTGGACGCCATCGCCTCGGCGATAAGGAACGGCACCGGGTTGACTGCGAGCCGTTCACACACCAGGAAGGTCACCGGCGCGATCAGCAGCACCGTGGTGACGTTGTCCAGCAGCGCCGACGCGCCGGCGGTGATGAGCACCAGCAGCACCATGAGCCGGAACGGCCGCCCGCGGGCGCGTTTGGCGGCCCAGATGGCCAGGTACTCGAAGACGCCGGTCTCCTTGAGCACCCCAACGATGATCATCATGCCGAGCAGCAGGAAGATGACGTTCCAGTCGATGCCGGCGTGTTCGGAGAAGAACGCCGCTTCAGCGCCGGTGGCGTGGATGGCCAGCATGATCCCGGCTCCGCCGAGCGCGGCGGCGACCCGGTGGATCTTCTCGGTGGCGATCAGTGTGTAGGCGGCCAGGAAGACCGCCACGCTCACCCAGGAAAGCACGCTCACGCCGCGAGGACCCGCTCCAGCAGCGCCTGCAGCGTCACCGCCCCTATCAGACGCCTGCCGTCGCCGAGGATGGCCACCAGCGGGCTGCGGGTGCGCGCCATGAGCGCGGCCAGCTCCAGCACGGTGGCATCGGGGTCGGTGAGCGGCAGCTCGCGCTGCTGCCGCGGCAGCGCCTCACGTACGGTGCGGCCGTCCAGCGCCCGCAGGAAGGCGTCGGCGTGCGCCTCGTCCACCACCCGGGCCAGCGCCGGATCGTCCTGGCAGTAACCGGGAACCGCAAGCCGCAGCACCTGGGTGCCAGGGAGGATCGTGAACGGCGAGCCGTCGTCGTCGACCACGATGAGGCCGGGCAGATCCTGATCGGCCAGCATCCTGGCCGCGTCGATCACGGGCGAGTCGAGCCGGACGGTCGGGAAGTCGGCGAGCAGGTCGCGGGCACGCATCGGGCACATCCTTCGATCAACGGGATCAGGACCTGCCGACCAGACTTCCCGGCGCACCTGTAGGGAACCTATCAAGCGCCGTCAAGATCGCATAGGCGGGGAAGGCCTGGTCGCGCAGAGTAGTCCGGTGATCCGGCGTAGCGGTGACCCGTCATGATTCCGTCTGTTGTCTTGACACCGCCGCTGTTATGGTGAGCGCGGTGCGCCGGGAAGTCTGGTCGGCAAGATCGTTCAGTGATCCCGACCGGAGGCGTTCCATGATGTCCCCCACGCGGTGGCCCTGATGGGCACGCTGCTGACCGCGTTCGCATGCGTGCTCCTGCTCGCCGTCCTGCTCTCCAGCCTGGCCCACCGCACCATTCTGTCCACTGCGGCGCTGTTCCTGGTGGCCGGGTTTGTGCTGGGCGACGGCGTGCTCGGCGTGGTCTCGCTGCGGCCGGGCGACGACCTGGTCGCCACGCTGGCCGAGCTGGCGCTGTTCACCGTGCTGTTCACCGACGGCATGCGGGTGGGCTGGGCCGAGCTGCGCAGCGCCTGGCGGCTGCCCGGGCGAGCGCTCGGCTGGGGCCTGCCGCTCACCCTGGCCATCACCGCCCTCGGCGCCCACTACCTGCTCGGCCTGGGCTGGATCGAATCGCTGCTCATCGGCGCTATCTTGGCCCCGACCGATCCGGTGTTCGCCGCCGCTCTGGTCGGCAACGAGAAGGTGCCGCCCCGGCTGCGGCAGCTGCTCAACGTCGAGTCCGGCGTCAACGACGGGCTGGCGCTGCCGTTCGTCATCCTCTTCCTCGCCGTCGCCGCCGGCTCAGATGACCTGCATCTGGGCGCGCTGGGGCTGGAACTCGCGCTCGGTGTCGTCATCGGCGTCGCCATCCCCTGGGCGGCGATCAAGCTGGAGCAGACCCGCTGGTTCGCCGCCTCCACCCAGTACGAGCCGCTCAACGCCCTGGCCATCGGGCTGCTCGTGCTCGCGGTCGGCAAGGCCACGCACGGCAACCTGTTCCTGGCGGCGTTCTCGGCCGGGATCACCGTGGCCACGTTCGGGTCGCGGCAGCGTGAGTCGTTCGAGCATTTCGGGGAGCTCATCGCCGAGGTGTTCAAGCTGGCCGCGCTGCTGGTGTTCGGCGCGCTCATCACCCCGGCACTGCTCGGCTCGGTCGGCTGGCAGGGCTGGCTGTTCGCGGTGCTTGCGCTGGTGCTGGCGCGGCCGGTGGCGATCTGGTTGTCGTTCCTGCGGTCGGGGCTGTCGGTGCGCGAGCAGGCGGCGGTGGCCTGGTTCGGGCCCAAGGGCTTCGCCTCCGTCGTGTACGGGCTGCTCGTGCTCGGCTCCGGGATCGCCGCCGCCGAGCAGGTGTTCCAGCTCGTCGCCGTGACCATCGTGGCCTCGATCCTGCTGCACTCCTCCACCGACATCGTGGTGGCTCGCTGGTTCGACGATGAGCGTGAGGTCCCGGCCTGGTACGGGAGCGTCACCCGCAAGATACGCCGACGGGAGTGACCGTGCCGGGGCTGACCCGTCGGGCTCGCCCCGGATGTGTCCGTCCACTGGTCTGAGGTCGTGATCGCCCATTCGCTCAAGGAGGTGCCATGGTGTCCACGTCCCACGCAGCCTTTTCGGAGCGCGCCACCGACGTCGCGCGCCTGCCGGCCGGCCCGGTGGAATACCGGCTGGAGGGCGATGGCCCCAGGACCGTCCTGGTGTTCCACGGCGGTCACGCGCGGGCGGGGCTGCCGCTTGGCGAGGAGGTCTTCACCGACGCCGGCTTCACGGTGCTGGCGCCCTCGCGCTCCGGTTACGGGCGTACACCGCTGACCATGGCCGCCCGCCACCCGCACCTGGCCGAACGGGTCATCCTCCAAAGCTCGGTCGGCTTCCTGCCCTGGCCCGACCGGCTGACCCGGCTGGGCGGCCGGGTGGTCTTCCACGCCCGCCTGGAGGCCGGCACCTGGGCGATCATGCGGTTCCTGATACGGGTCGCACCATCGCTGGGTCTGCGCCTGCTGCTGCGTGACCTGTCCGTCCTGCCCACGCGCCAGGTCCTGGAAGGACTGTCCGCCGCCGAGCGGGCCACGCTGGCCGGACTGTTCACCGTGATGCGCTCCGGGAGCGGCTTCGTCGCCGACATGCTCCCCGTGCCGGACTGCGCCGCGCAGGTCAGCCAGCCCGCACTGGTCATCGCCACCCGCCAGGACCGGTCGGTGCCCTTCGCCCACGCCGAGTCACTGGCCGCGGCGATGCCGAACGCCGCACTGGTGGACAGCCGGGCCGACAGTCACATGATCTGGTTCGGCCCTGACTATCCCACATCGCCGCGAAGATCCGTGATTTCCTTGCCGCAGGCTGAGCACGCTGCCGCTGGTCGGCGTACATGAAGCGTTCGAGGCCGGACACCGGCATGAGGAGAGTCGGCATCGTGAGGCGCACCTCCCTGCTCGCCCGATTCCAGCACCCCGCGCAGGTCATCGTCCTCGGCTTCGGCGGGGCGGTCCTGATCGGCAGCCTGTTGCTCATGCTGCCGATCGCCACCACATCGGGTGAGCCGGCTACCTGGCTGGCGGCGTTGTTCACCGCGACATCGGCGGTGTGCGTCACGGGGCTGGCGGTGGTGGACACCGAAATGCATTGGTCGGTCTTCGGGGAGGTGGTGATCGCTGGACTGATTCAAGTGGGCGGCCTCGGCATCATGACCCTGGCCACCGTGTTCACCGTGCTGGTCTCCGGCCGGATCGGATTACGCGCCAAGATCTTCGCACAGGCGGAGACCAAGACGCTCAGCATGTCCGACGTGCGCGCGGTCGTGCGCAAAGTGGTCGTCTTCAGCCTCACCTGCGAGGCGATTGTGGCGCTGGTGCTGACCGGCCGTTTCCTCCTCGGCTACGGCGAGCCGTTCGGGCGCGCGCTCTACCTCGGGGTGTTCCATGCGATCTCGGCATTCAACAACGCCGGCTTTGCGCTGTGGCCGGACAGCCTGATGCGGTTCGTCGGCGATCCGTGGATCTGCCTGACCGTCGCGATCGCGGTGATCGTGGGCGGGATGGGCTTCCCGGTGGTCTTCGAACTCGTCAAGACGTGGCGGCATCCTCGCCGCTGGTCGGTGCTCACCCGCGTCACCGTGGGCGTGACCGTGGTCCTGCTGGTCGTCGGTACGCTGGTCCTTCTGGGGACTGAGTGGCGCAACCCCAAGACCCTGGGGGCGCTGGATGATCCGGGCAAGTTCCTGGCCGCGTTCTTCACCGCCGTGATGCCGCGTACCGCAGGGTTCAACAGCCTCAACATCGCCGACATGTACCCTTCCAGCTGGCTGGTCACCGACGTGCTCATGTTCATCGGCGGCGGCAGCGCCGGAACCGCGGGCGGCATCAAAGTGACCACCTTCGGGCTGCTGTTCTTCGTCATCTGGGCGGAGTTCAAAGGCGAGCCGCAGGTGAACATCGGCCACCGGCGGCTTCCCGCCTCGGCCCAGCGTCAGGCGATCTCCCTCACCGCCGTCAGCGTGGCGCTGGTCGCGGCATCGACGTACCTGCTGCTGGTGTTCACCCCGCACAGCCTGGACCAGGTGCTGTTCGAGGTCATCTCCGCTTTCGGCACGGTAGGCCTGTCCACCGGCATCACCGCCGACACCGGTGTCGCCGGGCATCTGCTGCTGGTGCTGCTCATGTTCATCGGCAGGACCGGCCCGCTGACACTGGGCTCGGCGCTGGCCCTCAAGCACCGCACCCGCCACTACGAGCTTCCCGAACAGCCCGTCATCGTCGGCTAAGGGACGCACCTGGTTCGCTACGGACACAGCATGAGCAGCACCCGCCACGCGTGGCGTGGGCTGGAGCCTGCCTCAAGGGCGCGTGATCGGCGACGGCAGGCGCGGCGGCCGCCACCGCCAGGTGGCGTTGCCGTCGGCGGCGATGCCCTTGCGCCACAACGGCGCGGGCATCAGCCGGATCATCGTCACCATCGCCCGATGGGCGGCCCTGGAGGTGGTCCGGGCGCCGTCCTTGCGGGCGCCTCGGGCGGTGGCCTGGGTGCGCGGGCGGCGGGCGGCGTCGTAGCGGCGCAGTGCAGCCTCGATGGTGGGCTCGCCGGCGAGGGCGGCGGCGAGCACGACGGCGTCCTCGATCGACTGGCCGGCGCCTTGCCCGCGGTCGGGGCTCATCGCGTGCGCGGCGTCGCCGAGCAGCACCACCCGGCCGCGCACGTAAGTCGGCAGCGGATCAAGGTCACAGATGTCGATATGGATCACTGCCTCGGCCGGGGTGGCCTCGACCAGTGCCGGGATCGGATCATGCCAGGTGCCGATGCGGTCGGTGACTTTGACCTTCTCCCGCTCGTAGCGGATGCCCGGCGCGTCGGTGGTGGTGACGTAAGCCCAATACGCGCGATCACGCGCGATGGGGTGAATAAGGAAGTAGCCGCCCGGACCCATGGTGATGCTGCCGGGCAAGCCGGACACCGGGGCGATGCCCAGCCAGGCGGTCCGGCCCAGGAAGTGGGGCGGCGACGCGTCCGGCCACAGCAGCCGGCGAACGGTGCTGCGGATGCCGTCGGCGGCGATGACCAGGTCGGCGGTCAGCTCACCGCCGCCGAACCCGACACTCACACTGCCGCCGTTCTGCCCGACGGCGGTGACCTCCGCGTCCGTACGCACCCAGCCGGCGGGCACCGCCTCCAGCAGCACCTGGTGCAGGTCGGCGCGGTGGAAGGCGAGCAGCGCACTCGCATCCCCAGGCCGCGCTTGTTGCAGGTAGCGGCCGTCCGGGGTGCGGAGGTTGCCGGAGGCGTGGGTGGGCACGCCGACCGCGCGGGCCTGCTCTTCCACGCCGAGTTCGGCCAGCGCGCGCAGGGCGTTGGGTGCTTGGGACATGCCGGCACCGATCTCGCCCAACTCGGTCGCGCGTTCCAGCACCGTGGCCTGCCAGCCGATCCGGTGCAAGGCCAGCGCTGCGGTCAGCCCGCCGATGCCGCCGCCGACCACGATCGCGTGTCTGCTCATGGTGTCTCCTCATCGTCGGGGTGCCCGGCGCTATCAGAGCTATCGGGGCCGTCAGCCTGCAGGGGCGGCGCGGTGTCGAAGACCTCGGCCATCCACTCGAAGGTGGCGTGCGCCTGGCGGACCCTCGCAGCACGTTCTTCGTCCGCGCCCACCAGGTCCACCCCGTCGCGCGTAATGTCCATGAACGAGGTGATGGAAGCGACCTGGCGGCGCACCACGACCGCCCAGGCGTCCTCGGCCATCCGGTAGTAGACGGTGCGCTCCCCCGGCCGGGTCCGCCAGGTGAGGAACCCCATGCTGGTCAGCAGCCGCAGGTTCGAGGTCAGCGAGGCGCGACTGGCGCCGATGGCCTCGCTGATCTGCCCGGCCGACTGCTCGGGCGGATCGCAGATCATCAGCCAGCCCAGCACCCGCCCCGCGATCGGCGGCACCCCATCCCGCGCCAAGTACATGGCGACGCGTTCCACCCATTCCAGCAACGGTTCCTGTTCGGTCACGCCTGCCAACCCTCTCTTGCAGTTATTTCAGTATGAGCTAAAATTCCTGTATTGATCAAGCATACGTCCCCGCCGTGGGGCGTTCCGTTGGAGAGCCGGGAAGTCTGGTCGGCCCGTGACCCCTCGCGGTCATGGAGAAGGAGGAGGACTTCCCGATGACCACGCGTATCCTCAAGCCGCTGCTTGGCAGCGGCATTGCCGCCGGCGTCCTGGTGCCGGTGCTGTTGTGGGCCGACGGAGCCACCCGCCCCGGGTACAGCCTCTGGCACCACGGCGCCAGCCAGCTCGGCACCGGCGAACGCGCCTGGCTACAGACGGCCAACTTCGTGCTCGGCGGGCTGCTCTTACTGGCCTTCGCGGCCGGGCTGCGCCGGATCCTGCGCGGTGGTCATGGCGCCACCTGGGGGCCGATCCTGCTCACGACAGCGGCGATCGGGATGATCGTGGCTGGGCTGGTGCCCACCGACCCGGCGCTGGGCTACCCTCCCGGGCAGCCCTCCCCGGCCTCCGGCGCGCCCACCACCAGCGGCCTCATCCACCAAGCGGCCGGCTTCGCCCTGTTCGCCGGGCTGAGCGCAGCCGCGTTCGTCCTGGCCCGGCGCCTCCGACAGCACAGCCGCGCCTGGGCCGTCTACTCGCGCCTGTCCGGCACCCTGATCATCATCTTCGCCTTCGCCGCCGGCATCGCCTACCGCCTCGACGTCCTGAGCCTCTGGCGCCCGGCTCCCGCGGGCCTGCTCGAACACCTCTCCCTGCTGACCGGCTTCGGCTGGATCATCGCCGTCGGCGTTCACCTCCTGCGCGGCCACATCCCCGCAGGCCCGAACACGCCTCCAGCGGGCGCCCACTATCC
The DNA here is from genome assembly GCF_044466425.1 of Nonomuraea sp. NPDC049400. Classification (NCBI taxonomy): domain Bacteria; kingdom Bacillati; phylum Actinomycetota; class Actinomycetes; order Streptosporangiales; family Streptosporangiaceae; genus Nonomuraea; species Nonomuraea sp. NPDC049400. Next base: position 127,936 of record NZ_JBITMP010000015.1, on the reverse strand, counting down.
CGCACAAGCTGAATAGCAAGAGAGCGGGTCGCCGGGCAGCTCGCCGGCGGCCTGCAGTCGCGCAGCGGGAGCAGGCGTCGATCGGCTCCCGCTGCGCGACGTTTCCGACGGCACGCGGCAGCAGCCGCTATCGGAGGGTGCCGGCGTGCTGGGCGGCATAGCGCTCGCGCCATTGCCGAGCTGGCTGACGACGCCCTCAGCGCTGACGGGCGCCTCGTTGAGGCGTGGGTGAGGGAATACGGCTCCGAGCCTATGCTTGGGACTAGCGCAGGAGGTGAGGCAACGAAACGGCGCACGTTCCTCAAGAGCGCGAGCACGGCACTCGTCACTCCCGCCCTGGGCATGCCAGATGGGAACGCCGACGCAATCGCGCGGCTTCGCGATGCCCTCGTTCCGGACACCCTGGCGCAGTCCAGCGACATGCCATTGCAGGCGTTCAGCCGCGCCGTGACCCGGGCCCGCCGCGACTTCACCGCGGCTCGCTACGCGGGCCTGGCCGACGATCTCGCCGAGCTGATCCCCGTTGCCCGCTGCACCTCCAGCGCGGCCGGGCAGTCGTTGGCCGCGCAGGTCTATCACCTGACGGCGCGGACACTGATCAAGTGTCCGCTCCTCCGTACGCCTGGGTGGCGGCACATCAGGGTGAGCAGGCGGCCACCGCGAGCGGTGACCTGCGCGCGCTGGCCGAGGCCCGCCGCGACCTGGTCTCGCTGTTCCACCGAGCCGCCGACTATGGCAAGGCGCGCGATCTGACCGCCCGCGCTGCCGACCTGATGCGCTCGCAGCTGCCCGGCGCGGCGCCGGCCGCGTGGGGCGCGTACGGGGCGCTCATGTCCACCGGCGCGATCGCCGCCGCTCGGTTGGAGGACCGGCACAGCGCGCTGGCCATGCTCGAGGAGGCGGCCGAGGCGTCTCGGGCTGCGCGACTTCCGAGCGGCTTTGGAGCGCGTCTACGCCGAAGTCAGGGGAAGTGCCACTCTGTCCTCCGTTGAGCATTGGATAGAGCTCACCGTCGAGTGTCATCACACAGGTTCCCTGTCGATCGCCGGGACTGTAGCTGACCATCCTGGGATGCGGAACACCCTTCACTTCGAGATCGAAGGCTTGGACCAGACAGATATCCCCGCACTCATAGACGCACTCGTCGCGGTGGAGAAGCGATTTCCGTCCTGGGGCGCGAATGAGCACTCTCTGGGAGCCACCCGTATGGACGATCATGAACTGAGCTGGACGGATCTGAACGGCTAAGGCGCCGGCGAGCAGCGCGGCGGACGGTTCTGAATAACCTTGGAGATCGTTGAGGACCTACAGATCAGATGTCGGCAGGGGCATCATGGGGTCATGAGTGCACACGATCGTGAGGCATGGACCATCGACGACATACGGCGCGAGTTTGAGCGGTATAGCGCGTTGGTCAACGCCGCCGATCTGGCCCCGAGCACCAAGAGCACCTACCTGGCACATGCTGATCGTTTCGTACGCTGGCTGGCGGGCGAGGTGCACATCGCGCCCGGTCGGCGTCCGTCTGCATAGTGCAGCACCGCACAACGGTGAACGCAGGCGCAACTCGGTTGACGCCACGGAGCCCTGGCGTGCAGGCTCCCGGTTCAGATTGCTGAGAATCATCTCCGCCAGTCGCCGTGCCGTAGACGTGTAATGATCATGGACTGCATGAGGGTGAGACATGCTCGCGTCGCTGGTGAGAGGCCATTTCTCTGCCATCCCGTTGCTGCTCTTGTGATTGCCGTCGGTCCTGGCGAGTGGCCGGGGATCTCGCGGCAGCTTGGATGGCGACCCGGCATCCGGGTCCGCGAAGGGTGAGCCTTCCCGTCGCTCAGGTCCGCGAAGGGTGAGCCCTCCCGTTGCCGGGAGTGTCACGGCGGCGTGCCGGTGGGCCGGGGCGCGGAGGCTCTGGCCCACCGGGGCCCCCTACGGGGCTGGATAGTTCGCGATGTACACCGGCGCGCCGACCTTGGTGGTGTCGGCGGCGTCGCCCACACCGTTGACGACGTGGTCGATCGTGCCGGCGTTGAGGTTGACGGTCATGATGTGGTGCAGCTTGACGCCCGGGGTCTCCGGAACCTCGAAGCCGTTCTCGGTGTGGATCTGCGGGTTGTTCTGGTTGAAGACGTACACACCAGCGCCGTAGAGGCGATGCGTCTTCACGCGGTCGCCGACCTTGTAGCCGGCCCAGCCCTCGACGTCGCCGTTCATCCAGTCGGCCTGGGTCGGCGGGTCGTAGGGCAGCTCGTTCTGGTACAGGATCGTGGTGCCGTCGTCGCCGTTCCAGATGGTGTTGTACTGCTGGAAGTGCTCGACGAACAGGCCGGTCGCGGTCACGTGGTCGCCGTTGATGACGGCGCCGTTGCGGCCGAGGTTGGTGTTCCAGCGCTGGGTGTCGGTGAAGCCCTCGACACCGTGGTCGGCGCGCCACACCCAGGTGTGGTCGATGAGCACGTTGTCGCTGTTGACCTCGAGCGCGATGTCGGTCTTGCCGACGTGCGGTCCGCCGACCCGGAAGTACACATCCGACAGGGTCGTCGGGTTGTCCGCCGAGCTCCAGCGTGGCCCGTGCTTCTTGCCCACCCTGAGCAGGACGGGTGACTTCTCGAGGCCCGCATCGATGGTCACGCCGCCGATGACGACGCCGGGGACGTCGGCGACGTCGAGCGGGGTGGAGCCGTGGACGGCGGTGAGTGTGGCGTGCCCGAGGCCGAGGACGACCGTGTTCGGGCGTTTGATCTTGATGCTGCGCGCGATGTCGTACACGCCGGGGGTGAGCAGCAGGTGCTTGCCGCGTTCGAGCTGGTTGTTAATGACCTGCGCCGAATCCGACGGCTTCGCGACGTAGAAGTCGCTGATCGGCAGCGTGCGGCCGGGCGTCATGCCGTCGGCCCACGAGATGCCACGCGTGTCCTTGCGGGCGGCCGGCACGCGGACCTGGTACCTGCCCTTCGGGTCGGCGTACAGGTAGGGCTTCTCCCGGCTGACGGGAGTGGTGTCGAGGGTCGTGTAGGGCGGATTCGGGAACCCGGCTTCGGTCGGCGCGCCGGCCACGCCTGAGAAGACCTGGTTCCACACGCCGTTCGACCAGCCGGCGACCTCGCTGTTGCGGGTCAGCCACTGCTGTTGCGAGCCGTTCGTGACGGACGGCAGCTTGGAGTCGGCGATGAAGCCGCCGCTGGCGTACTGCGGGCCGGCGGTGCAGTAGTCCATCAGCGACAGGGTGCCGCCGCTGACGTTGAGCCGGCGCAGGGACACCGCCTGGGAGACGGCCCAGAAGTTCGCCGAGGATCTGCAGCCGTCCTGGCCGGTCGCGTTGACGTTGATCGACAGGTTGGACAGGGTGCGCCAGAAGTTGACGAGCGCGAGGCAGTTGGCGGTCCCGCCGTCCGCCAGGCAGCGGTTGTAGACCTCGACCTTGCCGTTGATGACGACGTCGGTGGGGGAGGCGCCCAGGCCGGAGATCTCGGTGTAGTAGCCGACCTTGATCTGGAGGGGCTGCTCCGCGGTGCCGTACGTGCCGGGCTTGAACAGGTAGGCGTGGCGCGTGGTGCCCATCTCGTTGTCGACCTGGGCGGCGTGGGCCGCGTCGAGGGTCGACTGGATGTCGCTGACCGGCATGCTCGGGTCGAAGACGGTGACGTTCGGCCCGAGATCGGGAGTACTGGGGGCCGGCGATGCGGCGGTGGCGGCGGGCGTCCCCGCCGTCATGACGGCGGTCGCCAGCACGAGACCGAACGTTAACGCCCGGCCGACGGGGGCCCGCCTGGTGAGACTCCCGTCGCCGGGAGGCTGGGTCTTCATGTGGTTGTCCTTTCCGCTGCGTGTGCAGCGCTCCATGGACAGGAGACATCGGGGTGGATGAGATCCTTCGACGCGCGGCCGGAATCCGCCGGGCCGCGAGAGAGCGCTCTCTGGTGTCGTTCTACCGCGCGAACCGGCCGGATCACAAGTACCCGATCCAAGGCGCGGCCGGGCCGGTCTGCGCGCACGCGTCAACCAGGGAGCACCTGCTCAGGTGGTGGAGGATGCGGGTCCCGTCACGTACTGGTAACGACTGTTGACGTGACCGATACGTGGACGTACTGTTCCGTCAATCGATTAACGTCAATCGATTAACGAGGAGCTATGGCAGCCACTCTGAAGGACGTCGCTCTCCGGGCCGAGGTGTCGGTCGCGGCCGCGTCGCTCGTCCTGTCCGGCAAAGCCGAAGGCCGGGTCGCCGAGGCGACCGCCGAGCGCGTCCGGGTAGCCGCGGCGGAGCTGGGCTACCGCGGTAACCGCGCCGCCCGCAGCCTGCGCCGGCAGTCGGCTCCTCTGCTGGGCCTGCTGAGCCTGGGCGTGGCCACCCTGCCCTACGCAGGTGCGATGCTCGAAGCCGCGCAGTCGGCGGCCCGCGAGCACGACTATGACCTGCTGTTCATCGAGGTCGGCACCCCGGACGCCATTGCCGAGAACCTGCTCCTGCTGCAGGAGCATCAGGTCGCGGGCGTCCTGATCGCCTCCTACTTCCACCGGGAGCTGGCCCTGCCGGCGCAGCTGCCCGCGCCGACCGTTCTCGTCGACGCGCTGTGCCAGGACCGCGACATCGACTGGGTGGTGCCCGACGAGTACGGCGGCGAGAGCGAGGTTCTGGAGGAGCTCGCCCGTGCCGGCCACCACCACGTCGGCTGGATCTGTGAGACCCCGCGGTACCCCGCGACCACGCTGCGGACCAAGGCGTTCGAGGACGTCGCCGCGCGCCACGGATGGGACGACGACCCGCGCCGCGTCGTCCTGACCGAGAGCACCAACGCCGCGGACGGCTACGCGGCCATGCTGCGGCTGCTCGAGCAGTTCCCGAAGGTGACGGCGGTCGCCGCCTTCACCGACCGCATGGCCATGGGGGCCTACTTGGCCTGTTTCGAGCGGGGCATCCGGGTGCCCCAGGACATGTCGATCGTCGGGTTCGACGACCAGGTCCTGGTGTCGGAGGCGCTCCGTCCCGGACTGACCACCGTGGCACTGCCCCATCGCCAGATGGGCAAGTGGGCGGTGGGCCGGCTCATCGAGCGCATCGAGTCGGCGGAGGACCTGGGGGTCAGCCAGGTCCGCATCAATGGCGGCCTCGTCGTCCGAGATTCGGTCGCCGCTCCGCGCACTGGTCGGGTCAGGGCCAGCGCGCGGAGGTAAGCAATACCCACGCAACGGCGCAGCCGTTGCCTCGCTTGGAGGGCATCATGTCAATACTAGCCCGGAGCCTCCCCGCGGCCGCCCTGGGCGTCGCCGGTGCGCTGGCGCTCGCCGCTTGCGGCGGCGGCGGGACGAGCGCGGGATCGGCCGGTTCCGCCGCGGCCACGTCGGGTGGCAAGACCAAGGTCACCATGTGGACGCACAACGCCGGCAACGAGGTCGAGCTCAAGCTGGTCCAGCAAATCACCGACGACTACAACGCCTCGCAGGACAAGTACGAGATCACCGTCCAGGCGTTCCCGCAGGCGTCCTACAACGACGCCGTCGTCTCGGCCGCGGCGTCCAAGAACCTGCCGTGTCTCCTCGACGTCGACGCTCCGATCATGCCGAGCTGGGCGTACGCCAAATATCTCCAGCCGCTGACCGTGGACGCCAAGCTGACCGACCCGCTGCTGCCGGGGGTCAAGGGGATCTACGGCGACAAGCTGTATTCGGTCGGCTTCTACGACGCCGCCCTCGGCATCCTGGCGCGCAAGTCGGTCCTCGAGGACAACGACCTCCGGATCCCCACCGTCGACCAGCCGTGGACTTTGGCGGAGCTCGACGCGGCCCTCACCAAGATCAAGTCCTCCGGCAAGTACGACTACCCCCTTTCCCTAGCCACCGGCTGGCTCGGCGAGTGGTACCCCTATGCCTACTCTCCGCTCCTGCAGTCCTTCGGCGGCGACCTCATCAACCGCACCGACTTCTCCACCGCCGAAGGCGTCCTGAACGGCCCGCAGGCGGTCAAGTGGGGTGAGTGGTTCCAGGGCCTGTTCAAGAACAAGCTGGCCAACCCCAAGGAATCGGTCGACGGCATGGACTTCGTGCAAGGCAAGGCCGCGATGCAGTGGGCCGGCTCCTGGAGCGTCGGCGACGCGGTGAAGAAGTACGGCGACGACACCGTCATCCTGCCGCCGCCCAACCTGGGCAAGCAGCCCTACATCGGCGCGGGCTCCTGGCAGTGGGGGATGTCCGCGACCTGCCAGACCCCTGAGGCGGTCAACGGCTGGATCAGCTTCGGGCTGCAGGACAAGTACCTGTCGGCCTTCAGCGAGCAGCTCGGCAACCTGCCCGCCTCCGCAGCCGCGCAGGCGCTGGGCAAGAAGTTCAAGGAAGGCACCAAGGAGAGCACGTACATCGAGCTCGCCCGCAAGTACGCGCTCATCCGCCCGCCGACACCCGCCTACCCGTTCATCGCCAAGACCTTCGAGAAGGCCGCGCAAGACATCATCGCCGGCGCCAACGTGCAGGACACGCTGAACGCCGCCGTCGACGCCATCGACAAGAACCTGGCCGAGAACAACAACTACCAGTGATCGGCCCCGGTCCGGGGTGTGCCGCCACCCACCCCGGACCCCGCCCCACCTGTGAGGTCCACGTGTCCCTGACGCATGCCCGCGGCAGACCCAAGCGATCCGTCACCTACATGCGGGACCGGCCCAGGCGATGGCCGGGCCGGCCCGCCGACCGCCGCAAGACCGAGGCGAGGGTGGGACGGCTGTTCACCGCCCCGGCGATGTTCCTGCTGCTGATCTTCCTCATCATCCCGATAGCCCTGGCCCTCAGCCTCGGCTTCACCGACGCCAAGCTCTCCTCGCCGCAACCCACCCGCTGGGTCGGCCTGTCGAACTTCGAAGAGCTCCTGAGCATCAAGCACGTCACTCTCGACGAGGCCCGCGTCCGCGAGCTCGCCGGGCCTGAGGGCACCGTCCGCACCGCCCTGCGCAGCCTGACCAAGAACGGCAGCGGAACCCCCTACGAGGGGATGTCGGTGTTGTCGGACTCCGCCGCAGCCGACGGCAAGAGCGGCAGCTTCTGGCTCGCCGGCGATCCGCTGTTCTGGAAGTCTCTGCGTAACACCGCCGTGTTCGCCTTCGTCGTCGTCCCCGTCCAGGGCGGCCTGGGCCTGCTGCTGGCGTTGCTGGTCAACAGCAAATTCCGGGGGCGGGTGTTCTTCCGTACGGTGTTCTTCCTGCCCGTCGTGATGTCGATGGTCGTGGTGTCGATCCTGTGGGCCTTCCTCTACGACAAGGACGGCCTGGTCAACAACGCGATCAAGGCGGTCTACCCGTCCTGGGACCCGATCGCCTTCCTCGCCGACCCCTCCACCGCGCTCCCCGCCATCATCGTCATGTCGATCTGGCAGGCCGTCGGCTTCCACATGATCATCTGGCTGGCGGGGCTGCAGACCATCCCGGGCGAGCTGTACGAGGCCGCCAAGATGGACGGCGCGGGCCCCTGGCGCACCTTCACCTCCGTCACCTGGCCGGGTCTGCGGCACACCTTCGTGTTCGTCCTGGTCACCATCACCATCACCGCTCTTGGGTTGTTCACCCAGATCAACGTCATGACCAAGGGCGGGCCGCTGGACTCCACCTCCACGCTCGTCTACCAGGCCTTCGCCGAGGGCTACGGCAAACAGCGCATCGGGTACGCCTCGGCCATCTCCTTCGTGTTCTTCGTGCTCGTGCTGTGCGTCGCGCTCATCCAGCGCCGGCTGACCAGGGAGAAGGACGCATGACCACCACCGTCAAGGCCCGCCGGACCTTCGCGCGCACCGCCTTCTACGCCGCCTGCGCGCTGTTCTCGCTCGCCTTCCTGCTGCCCATGATCTTCATGATCGTGTCGAGCTTCAAAGGCAAGCTGCAGATCTTCGAAGACCTCGAATCCGTCCGGGCGTTCCTGCCGGTGGGCGACGTCGGCCCCGACAACTATCAAGGCCTGTTCAGCCGGGTCCCGCTCGCCCGCTTCTACGCCAACTCCCTGCTCGTCTCGTTCCTCGTCGTCGGGCTCGGGCTGGTGATCAACAGTCTGGCCGCCTTCGGCATCGCCCGGATGCGCTGGCGCGGGCAGGGCATCGTCATGGGGGTGCTCATCGCGACCCTCATCGTGCCGTTCGAGACGCTCGCGCTCCCGCTGCTGTACTGGGTGAACAATCTGCCCTATCTCTCCTTCGCCACCGGGACTCCCGAGCTGACCACCGGCTGGATCAACACCTACGCCGTGCAGATCGTCCCGTTCATCGCCAACGCGTTCTCGATCTTCCTGTTCGTGCAGTTCTTCAAGTCCATCCCCCGCGACATCGACGAGGCCGCCTTCATCGACGGCGCGGGCTTCCTGACCGTCTACCGGCGCATCGTCGTCCCGCTGAGCGGACCGGCCTTCGCCACCAGCGCCATCCTCACCTTCCTGCCCATCTGGAACTCCTACCTGTGGCCCACGATGGTCGTACAGGAGGAGAGCCTGCGGCCGCTCCCCGTCGGCCTGGACTATTTCTTCCAGTCCAGCACCGCCGAGGGCGTGCCATGGGGTCAGATCATGGGCTACACCACCCTGGTCACCCTGCCGATCATGGTGCTTTTCGTCATCTTCCAACGCAGCTTCGTGGCCAGCGTGGCCAACAGCGGAATCAAGGGGTAATCAATGTTGCGACTGGCGGACAGCTGGATCTGGGACTCGTGGTACGCCTACGACGGCGCGCTCCACCACGTGTTCTACCTCCGGGCCTCCCGCGGCCTCGGCGACCCCGACCGCCGCCACCGCCACCCGAGCGTCGGCCACGCCGTCTCCGCCGACCTGCGGGACTGGACGGTCCTCCCCGACGCCCTGGCGGTCTCGGACTTCCCGGCATTCGACGACTGGACCACCTGGACCGGCAGCGTCGTACGCGACGACGCCGGGCGGTGGCGGATGTTCTACACCGGCACCACCCGGCAGGACGGCGGCGACATCCAGCGCGTCGGCGTCGCCACCTCCACGGACCTGCTCGTGTGGCACAAGCACCCGCCGCACACCGTCCTGGAAGCCGATCCCCGCTGGTACGAGAAGCACGGCCAGTCCGCCTGGGGCGAAGAAGCCTGGCGGGACCCCTTCGTCTTCCGGGGCGAGGACGGCCAATGGCACATGTACGTCACCGCCCGCGCCGGCCACGGCGATTGGCGAAGCCGTGGCGTCGTCGGGCACTGCACCTCCACCGATCTGGAGCAGTGGCACATCCAGCCGCCGCTGACCGAGCCCGGCGCCGGGTTCGGCCACCTCGAGGTCATCCAGGCCGAAGTCGTCGACGGCACTCCCACGCTGATCTTCTCGTGTGCGCGCCCCCAGCTCGACGACGACGCTCTCCGTCGTTACGGCACCGGGGGCGTCTTCAGCGTGACCGGGCCCAGCCTCCACGGCCCCTTCGACATCTCCACCGCCCGGCTGTTCCCCGACACCTCGCTCTACGCCGGTCGCCTGGTCCAGCATGATGGCCGGTGGCACCTGATGGCCTTCCGCGACCTTGTCGACGGCCGCTTCGTCGGCGAGCTCGCCGACCCGGTCCCCGTCACCAGTACGCCGGATGCGGGCCTGACGCCCGCCGTCGCAGCCGTCTAGAGCTTGATCGTCCGTTGCGCGGCCTCCTGGGTCCGGATCGCGGCCCCCAAGCGGGTCGACGGACCTGCTCCTACCGTGTGTCCGCGGCCGGACCGGTGGAGTCGCGGATGACGAGGTGGGTGGCGAGTTCGATGTGGAGGGCCTCGACGGCGTGACCCGCGATGAGACGCATGAGAAGGGTGACGGCCATGCGGCCCATCTCTTCGAGCGGCTGGCGGACGGTGGTGAGCATGGGAAGGGTGCTGAGGCTGAGGTAGAGGTCATCGAAGCCGGTGATGGAGAGGTCTTCGGGGACGCGGAGACCGTGTTCGAAGGCGGCACGCAGGGCACCGACGGCGGACTTGTCGTTGAAGGCGACGATGGCGGTAGGGCGTTCAGGGAGGTCGAGGAGGCGGCAGGCGGAGTCGTAGCCCCAGTCGGTGACCGGTTCCCGGTTGCGGACGATGAGCTCGGGGGAGGTGAGCAGTCCGGCGTCGGCGAGGGCGGAGGCATGGCCGGCGAGGCGGTATTCGCTGGCCAGCCACTCCTGAGGGCCGCCGATGACGCCGATGCGGCGGTGCCCGAGTTGGACGAGGTGGGCGGTGAGACTCCGGGCGCCGGCGAAATGGGAGGCCGACACCGAGGCGATGTCGCGTGGTGGCTGGAGACGCGGATCGATCACGACGAACGGGAATCCCTGGGCACGTAGCTCCTCCAGCTCCTCGTTGGTCTCCGAGGGGACAATGAAGATCGCTCCGGCGATGTCCGGGTCGTCGGGGAGCCCGGAGATGACGCTCGCCTCGCGGGCCGCGTCGCCTGCGCTGAGGATGAGGCGGCGGCCGTGCAGGTCGAGGGTCTCGGCCACCGAGGAGACGATCATCCCGAAGTAGTCGGTCAGCAGATAGGGGCAGCGTACGTAGACGGCGCCTGCGGGGTGGTCCTCCGCAGCGGAGCCGGGGATCGCGGTCGTGCTTCCGAGCCTGTTCAGAGCCTCCTGTACCAGGGCGCGGGTTTCTGGCGCGACGTACTCATGGCCGTTCATGACCCGCGAAACGGTCGCGATCGATACGCCCGCCTCGGTGGCGATGGCTCGGACGGTGACCTTGCCGCTGCGCCGCCTAGCCATAAGTTACATCACTTCGTTTCACAGGCGCAGCATACCGTTATTCGATCTCGTGGGCCGTATGCAGGCGACTCTTGACAGGGCGGAACCGGGCGAGTACTCATGTGGACACGAAACATTTTACAGAATTGTTTCATTTTGTTTCATGGCAGTTCTCCCTCACCCCCCATCGAAGGAGGAGCATCATGCAGCTCCGCCGAAGCCTCGCCACGGCCACGGCCCTCGGCTGTGCGCTGGCAGGCGCCCTCGCTCTCCACGCCACGTCGGCTCAGGCGACGCCGTCCGTCCAGGTCTGGCTGACCACGGCCGACGGGTCCGCCAAACTGGCCCGACAGCCCGGCATCGCGTTCGGCGCCACCGCCCTGGCACGAAACGTGGCTGTGTCCCCCGCCGAGACCCACCAGACCATGACCGGATTCGGCGCCTCCATCACTGGCGCCTCCGCCTCACTGATCGCGGCCATGCCGAAGGCCCGACGTAACGCTTTGATGGCCGATCTGTTTCAGACGGCGGGCCTCAACTATCTGCGCCAGCCGATCGGCGCGACCGACTTCAACCGGACCGCCGACTTCTACACCTATGATGACGGCGCCGCCGACCCGACCCTGTCGCGGTTCAGCGTCCAGCGGGACGAGACCGAGAACATCCTGCCGCTCGTCCGCCAGGCCAGGCAGCTCAACCCGGCGCTCAAGGTGATGGGCTCCCCATGGAGTGCACCGGCCTGGATGAAGGACTCGAACAACCTCAACGGCGGCTCGCTCAAGAGCGAGTATGTCGCCACCTACGCCGACTACCTGGTGAAGTTCGTGCAGGCGTACGCCGCCGCGGGCGTCCCGGTCGACGACCTGACGGTCCAGAACGAGCCGCTGTTCCCCACCAGCTACCCGTCGATGGCCATGTCGTCCCAGCAGCAGGCCGATCTGATCAAGCTGCTCGATGCCAAGCTCACCGCCGCGGGGCTCAACACCCGGATCTGGGCCTACGACCACAACTGGGACCGTCCCGACTACCCCCTCGACGTGTTCTCGAGGGCCGGAAACCTCCCCCGCCTGGTCGGTGCGGCCTTCCACTGCTACGGCGGACAGGTCTCCGCCCAGCAGCAGGTCGTCAACGCCGGCAAGCGGGTCATGTTCACCGAGTGCAGCGGCACCGACAGCGCCGACAGCGCCGCCACGTTCGCCGACACGCTGATGTGGCACGCGGAGAACCTGCTCATCCAGAACGCCCGCAACGGCGGGGAGTCCACCATCACCTGGAACCTGGCGCTGAACCCGTCAGGCGGCCCGCACCAGGGCCACTGCTCCAACCGCTGCAACGGCATCGTCGAGATCAACGGCGCAAGGTACACCCGCAACGCCGAGTACTACGTCCTCTCCCACGCCGCGAGGTTCGTGAAGCCGGGCGCGGTCAGGGTCGGCTCCACCAGCTCAGCCGAGGTCCAGAACGCCGCCTTCGTCAACCCCGACGGCTCCCGTGTCCTCGTCGCCCTCAACACCACCACTTCGGCGCAGCCCTTCTCCGTCACGGAGAACGGCCGTACCTTCGCCGCCAGCCTCCCGGCGCGCTCCATGGCCACCTACACCTGGCCCGCCCCGTCCGGTACCCCCGGCGGCATGCTCAGCCGGACCGGCTGGACGGCCACCGCTTCGGTGTCGGCCGCCGGGGATGCGCCCGCTCGTGCGCTGGACGGCGACGAGCCCCGCGGCTTCCAGGTCTACGCCTCCGACGACCCCCAGTCGTGGGGCGCTGCGATCGCATCCGGCACCGGAGCCGCCACGACCACGGTGTCCTTTCCGGCGCAGAGCAAGCGCTACCTGCGGATCGTCCAGACCGGCTCGGCCGGCAACTGGTGGTCCATGCACGAGCTCAACCTGTACTCCTGATCCGCCCCGAACCACAGGAATCCCCGATGAGAACACCGATGAGAATGGCCGCAGCCCTGTTCGCGGTCTCCCTGGCGGCGACTGCCTGTGGAGGCGAAGGCGGCCAGGAGACCGCGACGCAGACGGTCGACTTCTGGTACTACCAGCCGACGCCCGACCAGGCCGTCAAGGTCAAGCAGCTCGCCAAGGACTTCGAGTCCGCCAACCCCGGCATCAAGATCAAGCTGACCGAGATCCCCAAGGACGACTACAACACCAAGCTCGCCACCGCGCTCAACGGCAGCGGCGCCCCCGACGCCGGCTACCTCGACCAGCCCCAGATGGCCAGGTTCGCCGGCGGCGGACAGCTCGCCGAGGTCCCCGCCGGGACGATCGACGAGGCCGACTACTACCCCGGCGCCCTCGGCACCAACAAGGTCGCGGGCAAGCTGATGGGCATCCCACTCCAGCAGACCACGATCGTGCTCTTCTACAACAAGCAGTACCTCCAGACCCCGCCGGCCACCTGGGACGAGCTGATCGCCGCGTCCGAGAAGGTCCACCGCGAGCACCCGAACGTCGCCGGGATCTCCCTGCCCAAGGGTGACGGCTTCGGCGCCTGGATCTTCCCCGCCTTCGTCGCCTCGGCCGGCGGAACGATGGTCGACGAGACCGCCAAGAAGATCACCTTCAACGGCCCTCAGGGCCAGGAGGCACTGGGCCTGTGGCGCACCCTGCTGACCAGCTCCCCGAGGAAGATCACCAACACCGACCAGGCGTTCCAGAAGGGCCTGGCCGCCATGACCTTCTCCGGCCCCTGGGACGTCCTGGGCATTCGCGAGCAGTTCCCCCGGCTGAAGTTCGGCGTCTCACTGCTGCCGAAGAAACTGGAGGAGGCCTCCACGATCGGCGGCGACAACGGCGTCGTGTTCAGCAAGGCCGACAACCCCGACGCCGCCTGGAAGTGGCTGAAGTTCCTGTCCAGCGCGGAGCACAACGCGCAGTACGCCGACATCACCGGCAACTTCCCGGTCAACAAGAAGGCCGCCGCCACCTCGGCGCTGGCCGGCGACCCCGACATGAAGATTGTCATCCAGCAGCTGGAGTCGGCACGTCCCCGCCCCGCGCTCACCGAGTGGATCAAGGTCAACGACGACGTCCTGGCCAAGGCCATCGAGGAGGGCGTGGACGGTGACAAGTCGCCGGCTGACGCGTTGAACACCGCCGCCACCCGGGCCACCAAGGTCCTCGGATGGAGCTGATGCGGCAGGCGGGCGCCCGGAAGGGCGCCCGCTCCGACACGTTCGTCGGCTGGCTGTTCGTCACCCCGGCCATCCTGCACACGATCGTCTTCATGGCGGTCCCCGCCGCGGGCGCGCTGTTCCTCAGCTTCACCGAATGGGACATGACCTCCGCACCCCGCTGGACCGGCCTGCGGAATTACCAGGAGATCCTCTTCGACCGCGATCTCTACCCCGACTTCTGGATCGCGGTCCGGGTGACCCTTCTCTACGCGGTCCTGGCCGTCCCGGCAGCGCTGTTCACCGGGTTCGTCCAGGCCTACCTGATCGACGCGGTCCGGCGCGGACAGGGCTTCTTCCGGCTCGCGTTCTACCTGCCCGTCGTGACCGCCGAAGCCGCCGTCGCCGCGATCTGGCGGTGGCTGTACGACCCGCAGTTCGGCCTCATCAACGAGGCCCTCGGCCTGATCGGGATCGACGGGCCCGACTGGCTCGGCATCCCGGAGATGGTCGTCCCGGCGCTGGTGCTGATCGCCGCCTGGCAATCGGGCACCGCGATGCTGATCTTCCTGGCCGGGCTGAAAGGCATCCCACGGAACCTGTACGAGGCCGCCGAGATCGACGGCGCGAACCGGCGCGCGCAGCTGCTCCACCTGACGCTCCCGCTGCTGCGTCCCACCACCTTCTACCTGACGGTCACCGGGATCATCTTCGCCCTCCAGATGTTCGGCGTCGTCTACGTGCTCTTCGGCAGGGACATCGGCGGACCGGAGTCGGCGGGCCTCACCTACGTGCTGCAGCTGTACGTGTCGGGGTTCCGTGACGGCGAGATGGGCGCGGCCAGCGCCATGTCGTTCCTGCTGTTCATGGCGACCCTGCTCATCACCGCGCTGCAGTTCCGCCTCAGCCGAAGGGATGCCGCCTCATGACCCTGCTCGCCGAACGGACCCGCCGTCCGGTGGGTCATCGACGCCCGGAGAGCCGGTCGGGACGGCGCGCCCCGGTCCCGCTGCGCGTCCTCGCCTTCCTGCTCCTGGCAGCCGGCGCGCTCGTCGCGCTCGCTCCGTTCGCCTGGATGGCCGCCACCTCGTTCAAGCAGCCGCAGGACGTGTTCACCTCCACCCCGCACCTGCTGCCGACCACCGAGGACGGCCAGTGGGCGGGCACCCTGGCCAACTACACCGAGGTCTTCGAACTGGGCGGGTTCGGCACAGCGTTCCTCAACAGCGTCCTGGTCGTCGCCGTGCTGATCCCGCTCAAGGTGCTCTGCGCGGCACTGGCCGCCTACGCCTTCGCCCGCATCCCCTTTCCCGGACGGGACCGGCTGTTCGCCGCGCTGCTGACCACGATCATGCTGCCGAGCGTCACCCTGCTCGTGCCGAAGGTCTATGTCACCCAGTGGCTCGGCATGGCCGACAGCCTCACCGGCCTGATCGTCCCGAGCCTGGTCTCGGCGTTCGACATCTTCCTGCTCCGCCAGTTCTTCCTGACCCACCCCAAGGAGGTGGAGGAGGCCGCCATGATGGACGGCGCGAGCCGGCTGCGGATCTTCTGGAGCATCGCGCTGCCCATGGCCCGGCCGGCGCTCGCGGTCGTGACGATCACAGCGTTCATCTTCCACTGGAACGACCTGCTCTGGCCCCTGGTCATCCTCAGCGACCAGGAGAAGTACACGCTGCCGCTGGCCCTGCAAGCGCTCGCCTCGGGCCGGGTCGCCCAGCCGCACCTCGTCATGGCCGGAGCGGTCGTCGCCGTCATGCCCGTGATCCTCATCTTCCTGATCTTCCAGCGCCGCATCCTCGACGGCATCCAGTTCACCGGACTCAAGTAATCGGAGCCTCTCTTTGCTCATCACCGCCGAATACCCGTATTTCCGCGACCGCCCCGAGGTATGGCGCGACCGGCTGACCACCCTCGTCGCCGCAACCGGCGTCAAAGTGGTCACCACCTACATCCCGTGGCGGCACCACCAGCCCGCCGCCGCCACACCGCCCGACCTGACCGACGCGGTCGCCTTCGTCCGGCTCTGCGGTGAGCTCGGGCTGAAGGTCATCGTCAAACCCGGCCCGTTCGTTCACGCCGAACTCAACTACGGCGGCCTGCCCGACTGGGTATGCCCCCTCGCCGATCCCGCGATCGAGCCGCAGCTGGACGCCGACGGAGCTCCCGCCACCTGGTCGGGATCCGAACTCGACGCCGACGGCAGCGCCGTCCCGTGGCCGCTTCCCGCCCCCCTCGGTCCGCGCTTCGCCGCGCTCGCCGAGCGGTGGCTGCACGCCGCGGGCCAAGCCCTGTTCACCCCCGACCTGGTGACGCCCGCAGGGCCGATCATCGGGAGCCAGATCGGGAACGAGGGCCTGTTCACCAACGGCGCCCGCCCACTGTCGGCCTACGACTACAGCCCGTCCGGGCTGGAGTTCTTCCGCACCGTCCTGGCCCGCGAGTACGGGGACGTCGCCGGCTACAACGCACGGCACGGCACCGCGTACACCACCCTCGCGGAGGTCGAGCCGCCGCGCGGCCCGGCGACCCCGCTCCAGCACATCGACTGGGGCCGCTTCCACGCCGCCTACCTGAGCGAGGTGCTGCGCCGCTGGACCGACGCGTTCGCCCCGCCCGTCCCGATCGTGCTCAACCTCAACCCGCCCGCGGGCGAGGACGGCGACCTGGACTCGTGGCTCGTCCGCGTCCGGCCGGAGACCTGGGACGGCCTGCAGTACGGCTTCACCAACTGGATGGGCGTGGTCTCCGCCGACCGGTCCGCCCACGCCCGCTATGTGATCGCCGCCAAACGCGCCGCCGGGCCGAACATGGAGGAGAACTGGGGCTTCTCCAAGCTGTACGACACCGCCTACGCCGCCGGCGCCACCAGCTTCCACCAGACCCTGCTCGCTCTGGCGGCCGGTGCAACCGGATTCAACATCTACACCGCGATCGCCACCACCGACTGGACACCCGCGCTCGACGCCGTCCTGTCCGCTCCCTACCCGGACTGCCCGCCGATCGACGGCGACGGCCGCCCCACGGGCAAGGCCGCGGCCGTGAAAATGCTCGCCGACTACTTCACGCTCCACGGCGTGGAGTACCTCGAATGTGCTCCGGTCACCTACGCCACCTGGGGCCTTTACCCGCCCTACGCCGCGATCGGCGCCTGGTCGTCCGGCGCGGCCGAGCAGTGCGGACGCCCTCTACTGGACTTCCACGACCGGATGCGCGCCGCCGGCCACGACTATCGAATCGTCGATCTGGAGCACGCCGACCTGGCCGGGCACGACCGGATCGCTCTGCACGGCGGGCAGTTCATGCACCGCGCGGTCCAAGAGAAGCTCGCCGCCCATCTGGCCGCCGGTGGACACGTCCTCCTCGAGGGCGCACAACCCCTGCGCGACGAGCACGGCGAACCCTGCACCCTCCTCGCCGACGCACTGCGCCGGACCGCGCCCCGCGACCTCACCGCGGAGGACCAGATCACCGTGCTGTCCGGTGCGGCTGACGCCTACCTCCGCATCCACCCCGACCACGACGTCTGCTACGTGACCGTCCTGGTCCAAAGCCACTCCGATCCGGTGGTCGAACTGGAACTCCGTCACCGGGGCCGCACCCATCAGATCGAGATCGTCGCGGCCAGGGGCGGCGCGGCCGTGCTGCGTGTCGTCGGGGGCCGACTCGACGACCACCTCGTCAAGGCCACCAACAGCCATCTCGGGTCGGCCGTCTCCGCCTCGATCAGGCTCGACGGCGAGCACATCGCCGCCGCTCCGTCCACAGATCTGTGCAGGATCGGCGGTTCAACCCCATCGAGGAGAACGTAGCGGGGGGCAACAGCATCGTGTGGGAGATCCGTACCGGTGTCCTGGCGTGATGTACCGCCCCGGTACGGCTCCCGGCAGAGCCTGTCCACCCACTGGCGGTGGCGGTTGACTCCACCGTCGTGCGGGCTCACCAGCATGCGGCCGGTGGCCTGAACAACCCATGCCGGGTGTTGACATACCGCGCGCCGCCCCAGAGACGGAAGCGCTACCAGGGCTAATGCTCCTAGGGCGATCCCGCGCCACCGCATACCGTCTCCCGCTCCTCGGGTCGATTGGCGGACAAGCATGCCACATCTAGATCACGCCGAGAAGCAAGGGCAGGGCCGCCGAAGGTAACCGGACGGCTCGTGGATCCACTGTTTCGGTGGTCTTCGGAAGCTTCCATCTGATGCGGTGCAGCGGGTTGGACGGCAGCTCTTCCAGCTCAACCGCGTTCGCGCATCGCGAGGAAGCAAACGACAGCCGCCACCGTCAAGACCGGGACTCCAACGAGGATCGGCGCTCTCAACCCCCACTCAGCCGCAAGCAGGCCACCGAGGAGGGCTCCCAGCGGAGATGCGCTCATCACCGCGGTCATCGCCGCGCTGCTCACTCGACCGAGCATCTCGGCTGGAGTGAGCCGCTGACGAGCACTACGAGCCACGACGGCCCACACGCCGAACGCAGCACTTGTGATGACCAAACCCGCGGCCACCACGACGGCAGAAGCGGTAAGGCCAATCATCAGTTGCCCAATCGCGGCGCAACCGAGGCACCCAGCCAGAGCTCCCGCGGGTCCGATCATTCGCGTGACCCGTGTCGCGAAGAACCCTCCGGCGAGCCCCCCAACGGCGCCGACGCCCAGCAACACGCCATAGCCCCAAGCCGGTAGACCGAGGACCTGAGGCACGTAGAGCACGAGCACGGCGAACCAGGCACTGTCCATCGCCGCGAACACGGCACCCAAGCCCACGATCATCCGCAAGCGGGGATGTTTGATCAGCCACCGCAGACCGGCGCGAGTGTCACTCCAGATCTGACCCTTGCTGCTGTACGAACCGGCTTTCGGAGCAAACACGTTAGGCAGGCTGAATTGGAGTTGCCCCGGTTCGATAGACACATCAGGGCTTGTGAACTACGCGGCAGCATAGTCGAGGACTTGGGCGTTCTTGAGCGTGTGTCGACGTTCGTATTCGGCCGGGCTGAGCTGGCCGTTGGCGGAATGGCGGCGGCGTGGGTTGTAGAACCCTTCGATGTAGCTGAACAGGGCTCGTTCGGCCTCTGACCTGGTGCGGAAGGTGCGCCGGTCGATCAGTTCGCACTCCAGCGAGGCGAAGAAGCTCTCGGTGATCGCGTTGTCGAAGCATGTCCCGGTGCGGCCCGTGGACGGGCGGACACCGGCCTGCTCGCAGCGCTGGCCGAAGGCGATTGAGGTGTATTGGCTGCCCTTGTCGCTGTGATGAATCACCCCGGCCTCAGGGTGGCGCTGGTGCAGTGCCATCGCCAGGGCGTCGGTCACCAGTTCGGTGCGCATGTGTTCGGCCATCGCCCAGCCGACGATCCGGCGGGAGAACACGTCCAGCACCACTGCCAGGTAGACGAAGCCCTGCCACGTCGGCACGTACGTGATGTCGGCGGTCCAGACCCGGTTCGGCTCGGCTGCGATGAACTGGCGTTTGACCAGATCGGAGGCGGCCGCAGCGCGCCCGTCCGCGATCGTGGTGCGGCAGCCTCTACGCCTGCTCACCCCGGCCAGCCCAGCCCGGCGCATAAGCCGGGCCACCCGCTTGCGACCGACCCGGACCCCGTCGAGTTCACGCAGGTCGGCATGGATGCGCGGCGCACCATAGATCTCGTCCGAGGCCCGGTGATGCTCGCGGATCCGCTCCGTCAACTCGGCGTCGCGGCGGGCTCGAGCCGATGGTCCGCGCAGCTGGCGAGCCGCCCAGGCGTAGTAGCCCTGGCGCGACACACCCAGCACCCGGGCCAGCAGGGAGACCTCGTGGTGGTCCTTCTCCGCATGAATCAGCCGGAACTTCATCTCGGCAGATCCGTCTCCCGCGCGAAGAAAACCGCGGCCTTGCGCAAGATCTCTTTCTCCTCGCGCAGGATCTTGTTCTCGCGGCGCAGCCGGGCCAACTCCTCCTTCTCCGCGCTGGTCACGCCGTCTTGGCGGCGACCGTCATCCAGATCGGCCTGGCGCACCCAGGTACGGATCGACTGCGCGGACGGCTGGAACTCCTTGGCCAGCTCCTCCGGCGTCCTTCCCGCGCGCACCAGCTCCACCATCTGCCGGCGAAACTCCGGCGGATAGTTGTTCGGCACAGCAGACTCCTTCTTCCGGGGCCCAGGGTTCCCCAGAGACCAGGCGTCCACCAAACCGGGCCAACTCCAGAATATCAGAGCGGCCGCCAAAGCCAGGGCTCCGCCATTGACCGCGAACGGGAGCACCAGCGCCACGCCGAATAGATATCCACCGATCGGCGGCCCCACTAATTCGTTCCCCGCGACCTCAGCGTTGACCAATCCACCGTTGGCCCGATCGAGATCGGCGTCTTTCACCAGAGGCGGAAGGAGCGTGGCCGTCGCGGTGTCGCGCAGCGTCTCACCCACACCACAGACGAACGCCACCAGGTAAAGGAGCGCGATCTCGGCAACATCCAGAGAAACCGACACGACCAGGACGGCCAGCATCGATACCCGAACCACATCGACGGCCGCAGCAAGGCGACGCTGGTCAAATCGATCAACGACCGCCCCAGCGAACAGTCCGAACAACAACCACGGGCTCTGCCCAGCGATGGCGACACCAGCCACCGCAACTGGATCAGAGCTGATGGCGGCTGCCAACAACGGCAAGGCAGCCATCCGAATCCCGTCGCCCAAATTGGACAGCGCCGTCGCCAGCCATAACCGGTGGTACGCCGGTCCCAATGACGCCGAAACCATCGGGGCCCTCTCCCGTAAATCTGATCATCTATGTGCAGGTAACCTGAGGCGGGCTCAGAAGATCAGATCACGATGCCGTTCGAGAGGTCTATCTTGATCCACTCTCGGCGAACAAGCTGAAGTAGCGGCAGAAGGGCCGCGCCCCTTGGGCGTGCGCTGTCGGCTCGGCTTGTCGGTCGAGATCAAGCCATGGTTCTCCCGGTGCAACGGGGTAGGCGTACGGTTCAACATGCCCAGGCGCACGCCCCGGAGAAGTCTTCGGGACCGACCGCGGTGATAGGGGTTGCGATTCGGGTTGCAATACAGAGACCGTTCTCGCTTGGGGGGCTGGTCGGCCACCAACCTCCAGGGCAACACCGCCAATCCGGTCCTGCGCGGGCTCGGGCACGTCGGCAACCGCTTCCTCGCCCAGGACAGTACGGCGGGTGCCCTGCCCACGTTGTATGCCGCGGTCCAGGACCTGCCCGGCGCCTCCTACGTCGGCCCCGACGGCTTCGGTGAGTGGCGCGGCAGCCCCACCCTGGTCGGCCGCTCAGCCGCCGCCAGCGACCCGGACACCGCGCGCCGCCTGTGGACCGTCTCCGAGGAGCTCACCGGCGTCGCCTTCCCCGACCGGCTGCTCCGGCAGGCCGATCGCCTCGCCCCGCTCCAGTCTCAATCGGGAGTCTGACCCGGCTCGTGGCGGGCATCGACCACGAGAGCGACGGCCAGTCCGGTGACGGCGAGCGCGAGGGCGGGCACGATCGCCAGGCGTGGCGCGGCGGCCAGCAGCGGCGTGGCCTCGCTCACCATGCCGCCCCAGTCGGTCTCGGGCGGCGGCAGCCCGATGCCGAGGAAGCTCAGCGAGGTGACGGCGACCAGCGCCCTGGCGAAGTCCGCGGTGGCGACGGTCAGGATGGGGCCGGCGATGTGCGGCCCGACGGTACGCCGGACCAGGTAGAGCGGGGACGCGCCGATGGCCCGCACGGCCAGGACGAAGTCGGAGGAGAGCAACCGCCGGGTCGCCGTGTGGGCGACGAGCCCGCAGTTGACCCAGCCGAGTGGAACGAGGGCCGCCAGGACGGTGACGTACCCGGGCGGCAGCACACCGGCCAGCGCGAGCGCCAGGGTGAGGCCGGGCAGGGCCAGTGCCATGGTGGCGGCCAGGCGCAGCAGCCGGTCGGGCATCCCTCCGGCAAGCCCCGCCGCGGTGCCGAACAGTGTGCCGAGGATCGTGGTGACCGTGGTGATGGCCAGCGCGAACAGCAGGGAAATGCGCCCGGCCATGGCGGTTCTGGTGAGGAGGTCGCGGCCGAGCTGGTCGGTGCCGAGCCAGTGTTCCGCGCTCGCCGGCAGGAGGGCGTGCTCCAGGTCGGGCACGTACGGGTCGTACCCGGACAGCATGGGGGTGAGCAGACAGAACAGTACGACCAGGGCGAGCAGCGCGGTACCGGCGCGGCCTGTCATCGGCGGCGCACTCTTGGGTCGGAGGCCGCCAGGCAGAGCTCGACCAGGGCCAGGAGCAGCACCGTCATGACCGCGGTGACCAGCACGTACGCCTGCACGACTGGCAGGTCCCGCTGCCTGATCGCCGACACCGCGAGCTGTCCCACGCCCGGCCAGGAGAACAGCGTCTCCACCACCACCGCGCCGGCCAGCAGTTCCGTGAGCACCGTACCGGCTGCCGTGATGGAGTTCGGCGCGGCCACGCGGAGCGCGTGCACCATGATCGCGCGCCGTGGCCGCACCCCCTTGGCGGCGGCGAGTTTGACGAACGGCAGCCGTAAGGCCCGGGCCAGGTCGGCCCGGAGCAGCCGCAGCAGGGTCGCGGCGCCCGCCAGGCCGAGAGTGAGGGCGGGGAGCACGACGGCGCCGGGGCTGCCCGCGCCGCCCGTGGGCAGCGCGCGCAAGCCGACCGCGACGACGCTGATCAGCAGGATCCCCACGATGTAGGGCGGGACGCCGGCGATCGCCACCGTCACGAGCGCGACGGCGCGGCTGTCGAGTGCCCCCGGTCTGAAGGCGGCCCTGATGGAGGCGAGCACGGCGAGGACGACCGCGACCACTGCCGCCGCTCCCGCCAGCCGCAGTGTCGCCGGAAGCCGCGAGAGGACCTCGGCGGCGACGGGGGAGCGGTCGGTGTAGGAGTGTCCGAAGTCGCCGCGCAGCACGGCGAGCAGCCACCGCAGGTACTGGGAGAACAGCGGCTGGTCGAGACCGAGTTCGGCGCGCAGCGCCGCCACGCTGCGCGCCGTCGGCTGGATGCCGCCGCGCCGCAGGATCTCCTCGGCGGGATCGCCCGGCGCCAGCGAGGTGAGCAGGAAGACCAGCACCGACAGTCCCAGCAGCACGAGCAGGAGCTCGGCGGCGCGCCGCAGGACGGTGACCGTCACCTCAGGGGGCCAGCTTGCCGAGGTCGACCACGTACGCCACGCTCTGTGCCACCCCGCGGACCTTACTCGTCGTCACGATGGGATTGTCCTGGTACGCGAGCGGGATCATCGGGCGATCGGTGGCGAGCAGCCGCTGAATCCGGTGGTAGAGGTCACGCCGCCGGGCCGGGTCGGTCTGTGCCGCGGCCTGGTCGATCAGGTTGTCGAACTCGGCGTTGCGGTAGCCGAGCCGGCGGTCGACGTTCCAGGAGGCGTCGGAGCGCAGGAATCGGCGGAAAAGGTAGTCGGCGTCGCCGTTGGGCAGGCTGTAGGCGCTGAGGAAGATGTCGTAGTCCCCGGATTCCATGACGGACTTGGTGGCCTCGGCCACGGTCACCTTCGCGGGCAGGCCCGCCTGCTCCAGGGCCGCGCGCAGCACCTCGGCGATGTCGGTATAAGGGAACTGGCCGGTCTCGGCCGAGGAGATGAGGATGTTCACCGGCTCGGCAGGCGCTCCTGCGGCGGTGACCAGCTCGCGGGCCTTGCCTGGGTCGTACCTCACCGTTGATCCGGGCTCGGCGAGGTCGCCGAAAACGGGTGACAGGAACCCGGCGCCCGCGCCGGCCGTGCCGGCGAGGAGTTTGCCGGCGATGGCCTGCCGATCGATCGCCAGGTCGGCCGCTTCGCGCAGGCGGGGATCGGAGAACGGCTCGCGCGAGGCGTTGAAGGTCAGGTAGTGCGTCAGCACCGAGGGGCTGCGTACGACCCGGAAGCCGCTGTCGCCGGCGACCGCCGCGACCTGCCCCGGCAGCAGCGCGCCCTTGTCGATCAGCCCGTCCACCTCACCGGCACGCAACGCCGCGACCCGCGCGTTGGCGTCGGGGATCACCCTGACCACGATCTTCTTGTAGGCGGGGGCGGCGCCGTGGTAGTGCGGGTTGGCGGCCAGCTCGGCCTGCTGTCCCTTGACCCAGTTGACCAGCGTGTACGGCCCCGTCCCCGCCGGCTTGCCGGCGAAGTCGCCCGAGGACGTGAACGCCTTCGGGGACTGGATCATGCTGTAGAAGCCCGCCAGCCTGCTCGGCAGGTCGGCCACCGGCTGGTCCAGCACGAACGTCACCTTGCCGCCGTCGGCCCGGACATCGCCGAGCTTGCCGTAGGCCGCCTCCATGCCGGCATCCAGGCTGAAGAACGCCGACTGGCGGGGCGCGATCCGCAGGAACCGCTTGATGTTGGCGACCACCGACTCGGCGGTCAACGGTGTCCCGTCGCTGAACCGTACGCCGTCGCGCAGCGTGAACGTCCAGCGCCGCCCCTGGTCCGCACTGTCCCAGCCGGTGGCCAGCGCGGGAACGGGCCGCAGCTTGTCGTCCACGGTCACCAAGGGCTCCCACACCCGTAACGTCTGGTGCGTGTAGTACGGATCCGCGGGACCGGCGACGAGGTCGCGCGGGGCAGCCAGAGTCAGTTGCCGGTCGTTCCGTCCCGGCGGCTCCTGGCCGCCGCACCCCGTGAGGAGCACCCCCAAGAGCGCCGCCAGCATGATCGCGGCTCGTTTTCGCATCCCGATCTCCGATCCAGAGGCCCGTATTCAGGTGTAAACGATAACCGTATTCATTCTGAAGTGGCAGATCGAGGGCCGCTATTCATACGGCTCGACGGGTGGGGGTATCGGGTGGACGTCGGAGGCGGTCATCGCCGGTACGTACGTGTCCGATGGCCGGCCCTTTCTGGGGATCCAGGTGCCGGTGACCCGTACCCAGGTGTCCGTTGCCGGGGCGGGGGCTCCTCTGACGATGACCTTCATGGTGAGGGCGTCGGCGGCGCAGCAGCTGATCCGCATGCGAGCGACGTACCACTCGCCCTTGTCGGGAGACGGCAAGACGAACCCGGTCAGGCGGACGGTCTTGCCGGCGAGCGATCCGCTCGGCTCGTACCAGGCCCGGTCAGCGAATTCGGCCAGGCTCAGTACGTTCACGCGGTCGCTCTTCAGTGGTTTGACGGCTTGCGCGTCCACGACGCTCGGCGGAGGCGGGGGAGGGGCCGGCTGTGCCTGCTGGGCGGCGTACGAGCCGAGGGCGGGCGGAGCGATCAGCAAGATCGCGGCGACCGGAGCCGCCAGCAACCACGCCACCCTGCCGCCTTTCCCGTGTTCGAGCCCCGGCGAGCATGCCTGCGCCGGGGCGGCGGGCTCGCGGCCGGTCAACTGCGCCAGGTGGGCGTCCTCGGCGAGGCGTGCGTGCGCGAGACGCGCCTGACGCGTGGCGCGGATGCTCTCGCGGCGTTCCTTGATCAGAGTGGCCGCTGCCAGGATGACCAGCACCGCGCCCGCCGCGATCAGCAGAGGCCGGAAACCGGGCTTGACGTAGTTGGTGAAGTCCGTGGAGAAGGCGGAGATCTTCAACAGCGCTCCGCCGAGCAGGAGGAGTAACAGGCTCTGGCTCTTCATGGGGACCTATTCGTAAGGTTCCGCTGGTTGCGTGATGGCGGTGACGTCGGTGGCGGTCAGAGCCGGCGGTTCGTAGTCATCGGGAACGCCCTCCTTCCAAGGGAGCCACGTGCCGGTGACCTGCACCCAGGTGTTCTCCTTGGGCGAGGGCGCGCCGTACACGGCGACCTCCAAGGCCATCGCGTCGGCGGCGCAGCAGTTGATCCGCATCCTGGTGACGTACCAGCCGGTCTTGGACGGTACGGCGAAGCCGGTCAGCCTGACCTTCCTCCCCGCGAGCGAGGAACCTGACGGCGCGTAGGCCCGTCCGATGAACTCGCCCAGCGTCAGCTCCGTCACCCCACCGCGGCCGAGCTTCCCGTAGTTCGCGGTACGGGAAGGCGCGGGCGCGCCGTCGTCGAGCCTGGCCGCGAACGAGCCGAGCGCGGGAGGCGCGATCATCACGATCGCGAACACGGGCGCGGCCAGCAACCACGCCACCCGCGGAGCGTGGCCATGGGCGCCCGGCCTGCCCAACCAGCCCTGGGCGACAGAAAGCAGGCCCAGACCCACCAGCACCGCACCGGCTCCCACGAGCAGCGGCCGGAAGCCGGGCTTGACGTAGTTGACGTACGTCGTGGAGAACGCGGAGATGGTCAGCAGCACGGCGCCGAGGACCGTCAGGAGAGCCCCCTGCGTCTGGCGGTTCACAGCAGCGCCCAGCCTGTGAGGAAGCTGACGCCGATCGCCAGGGCCAGCGTGAGCGGCACGAAACGCCAGGTGAAAGCCCGTCCGAAGGTGCCCGCCTGGAGCGCGATGAGCTTCAGGTCCACCATGGGCCCGACCACCAGGAACGCCAGCTTGGCCGTCGGGGAGAACGCCGTGAGTGAGGCCGCCACGAACGCGTCGGCCTCCGAGCAGATCGACAGCAGCACCGCAAGCAGGGCCAGCACCAACACGGACACGACCGGCACCCCTGCCACCGTGGTCAGCCACGCCCTGGGGATCACCACGTTCAAGGTCGCCGCCGCCAGGGCGCCGACCACCAGGAATCCGCCGGCGTGCAATAAGTCGTGGCGCATCGCGTCCAGGAAGGTGTTCACCTTGCTCTGCCCGGCCTCAGCCGTGCGGCGAGGCGCCGGCAGCCATTCGCCGCGCCCGAACCGCGCCCAGATCCACCCGGCCAGCACGGCCACCGCCAGCGAGGCGGCGAACCGCGCGACCACCATCGAAGGGTTGTCCGGGAAGGCCACGGCGGTGGCCACCAGCACCACGGGATTGATCGCCGGCGAGGCCAGCAGGAACGCCAGCGCAGCGGGCGGTGCCACGCCCCGGGCCATCAGGCCAGAGGCCACCGGCACGGACGCGCACTCGCAGCCGGGCAGCACCGCCCCGGCCACCCCGGCGACGGGCACCGCCGCGTAGACACGACGTGGCAGCGCCCTTGTCCAGAACGACGCGGGCACGAACGCGGTGATAGCCGCCGACAGCGCCACCCCGAACACCAGGAACGGCAGCGCCTGCACGCACACCGCCACGAACACCGTCGCCCACGTCTGCAACGCCGGAGCCGTCAGGTACGGCGCCAGCACGAACCGGCCGACCACCAGCAAGGCCACCAAAGCGATGAACGCCCACGGCAGCCGGATCCCGGCGGAGTCCTTCGCGGCAGGCGGCGGGGCGTGGCTCTCCTGGCCTGGCAGATCCGTCGTGTTCGGCTGCGTCATAGTCCTCCCCCGCCATTGGCAGCAGGGTAGTGGTTGCTGTCGCAGCAATGAACCGCCTTGTAGACGTCTCCAGCCGGGAGTGCGAGATGACCGGTCGCCCCGTTGGGCGCACGACAGCCCCGAATCAGACGTCCTGGACGACGTCATCCGCCCCGGTCGCCGGTTCCCGCACCGTTGGGTGGACTCCGCCGGAACCGGCCAGGCTTCCACGCTGGACCTGGTCGGCTCGCGTTGGACTCTGTTCGCCGGGCCGGGCGACCGCCGATGGCCGGCGACCAGTGCACTCGGTATGAACCTGCACGTTCACGACCTGGACGCCGTGGACGAGGCCGTGCTGGTGAGACCCGACGGCTTCGTGGCCTGGCGCGGCACCGCAGAAGAGTCCCTCCAGGAGACCCTGCGCGGGCTGGGGCTCATGCGATTCCGGCTCTGAAGCGGTCATGGGCTGTGACCCCGCGTACCTCTCACTGGGGCGATCCGGTGATGCACCACAGCCCGAGGTCGGGTGGGCCGCTGGGGCTGATGTGCAGGCCGTGTTCGGCGAGTTCAGCCTTGAGCCCGTCATGGCCGAGGACCCACCAGGTGTACTCGACCTCCACTTCCTCGGCCGGTTCGCCGTCCTGGAAGACGCGGTAGGTCATGTGCCAGGTGACCTGCTCGGGTCCGGCGGGTTCGGCGCGGCCCCAGCCCTCGTACCGGCGTCGCCCGATGCGCAGCTCGGAGAAGCGAGTGTGCGGTACGGCGATGGGTTCGGCCGGGGGCTGGAGGTTGAGCACGGCCCGGCCGCCGGGCAGCAGCCGTTCGGCCAGCAGTTGCCAGATCGTGCGGCGCTCGGTGGGGTCGAAGTGGCCGATGACGTTCATCGCGACCAGCGTGCCCAGCCGGGGCGGGAGCGTGGCCCGGAGGAGGTCGCTGGGCAGCACGGTCACGCGGTCGCGCAGCTCCGGGTCCTCGTTGACCCTGGCGAGCAGGACCGCGCGCAGGCCTGGCGACGGCTCCACGGCGAAGATCTCCGCCTGGGGTATCGCCCGTGCGATCACCTGGGTGCCGTGGCCGCCGCCGGCTCCGACGTCCACGACCGGTCCGGGGGCTCCGCGCAGCGTCTCGGCCAGTACCGGCTCCAGCGCCGTCCAGAACGGGGCGAGCATCACGTCCACGAACTCGGCGGAGCGTTCGTACTGGTCCGCCTCAGTGGCGAGTTGCCGCTGCTGCTGTACGTGGTGAGGCTTCACGCGCTCTCCTCCAGATTCAGTACGGCGGCCGCAGATGCGGTCGCGCTCGATGTCGGGTCCGGTGAAGACCGGGTGCTGGACGCGGTCGCCGATGATCGGGTTCCGGTCCAGGGCGGCGGCGGTCGGTGACGACGGGGACGGTGACGATCGGCGTGTGCGGTGCCAGGTTGCCGAGCACGGCGGCCGACAGTTCGGCGTCTTCGGCGTCACCGCCGTGCAGGGACAGGCTGGTGGCGTACTTGATCTGGCGTGCCAGCACCTCGGCGAGGTGGCGTTGATCGCCGGCCACCGGCGGCCCGGGCACTGCCATGCAGGCCCCCGACCAGCGCGACGGGAACGGGCCTGTTCATGCGCTGGGACGTGAGGCGTAAGGGAGCAGGGCCATCTCGCGGGCGTTCTTGATGGCCCTGGCGATCAGTCGCTGCTGCTGCACGGTGACACCGGTGACCCGGCGGCTGCGGATCTTGCCCCGATCGGAGATGAACTTGCGCAACAGGGCGGTGTCCTTGTAGTCGATGCGGTCGACGTGCAGGAGCGGGTTGGGCTTCTTGCGCGGGGTGCGGCGGGTCTTCATGCGTTCTCCTTGATGGCGAGGATGGGGGCGAACGGGTCGTCGTAGCGGCTCCAGGCGTCCTCTCCGGCCTGCTCTTCCTCCTTGGTGAGCAGGCAGGAGTCGAGGAGCATACGGAAGCGGGCGGCGTCGAGATCCGGGCCGGTGAAGACCAGGTGCTGGACGCGGTCGCCGCGCTCGGGGTCCCAGTCCAGGTCGGCGGCCAGACGGCGGGCAGGGGAGACCAGGTCCCAGGCGGCTGGAGGCAGCGTGGCCAGCCAGGGGCCCGCGGCCTCGACCGAGACGATGCCGGCCACGGCGTCCCAGGCCAGCAGCTCGCCTGGGCGGTTGGCCAGCCAGAAGCGGCCGCGCGAGCGTACCGACTCGGTCACCAGCTCGTCGACGGCCTCGAACAGGCGGGCCGGGTGCAGCGGGCGGCGGCTGCGCCAGACGGCGGTGACGATCTCGCCGGTCTGGAGGTCGCCGGGCAGCTGGGCGGTGGCGGGGTCCACGCGTTCTGCCAGTTCGCCGGTGCATACCCGGGCGCCGGTGACCGGAGGCAGGGCCTCGACGGTGTGGACCGGGGTGAAGGGGGCGAGGTGGGTGAGCACCATGCGGGACAGCTCCTGGTCGTCCTCGTCGCCGCCGTACAGCACCAGGGCGGTCGGGTATTCGAGCTGCCGGGCCAGCACCTCGGCCAGGTAACGCTGGTCGCCGGCGGCCGCGGGCCTGCCGACCTCGGTGAGGCGTTCGCCGCGGGTGATGTCATCGGGCAAGGCCGCGGCGTCCAGCGCGGTGAGTACGGCGGCGAGTCGCAGGGTCTCCCGTGCCTCGTCGCAGTCGACCGCCTCGGCCACCGAGCGGGGCTCCACCGAGTCCCACAGGTCCACGATCAGCAGTGTCGCGCCCCGCGCCAGCATGACGAGCTGGGGGAGCAGGTCCTCGCGCACGGTGCAGGTGACGCAGCCGTGCGCGAGCCGCACCTCGGCCGTGTCGAGCACGCCCGTCCTGTCCCGAACGCTGCGGCGGACGCGCCCGTGGGTGACCTGGCTCAGATCGTGGTGGACGGCGATCGAGCCGGGATGCCCGGCGAGCAGCTGTTCGACGGTGGCGGTGCGAGCCGTGGCGTGCAGTCCCGCGACGAGGACGACCGGAGTGGGCACGGAGCCTCCAGTTGCTGAAACGAAAACCATTTTCGCTATCATGGCATACTGCCGCAAGTGGAAAGGAACCGTTTTGGCCAGAAATGAGGTGCGCCCCGTGATCAAGCTCAGATCGACGGCGGGCACCGGCTACACCTACGTGACCAGGAAGAACCGCCGGAACACACCCGACAGGCTCACCCTTCGCAAGTACGACCCGACCGTCCGCCAGCACGTGCTCTTCCGGGAGGAACGATGAAGAAGGGCATCCACCCCGACTACCGCCCAGTCGTCTTCCGCGATCCCGGCGCGGACTTCGCGTTCCTCACGCGCTCCACGATCACCAGCGAAAAGACGATCGAGTGGACCGATGGCAACACCTACCCGGTGGTGGACGTCGACGTGTCCTCGGCCAGCCACCCCTTCTACACCGGGCGCAGCCGCGTCCTGGACACCGCCGGTCGCGTCGAGCGGTTCCACCAGCGTTACGGGAGGACATGATGTCCGCGCACTGCCAGCTCACCGGGGCCAAGCCGGTCTTCGGGAACAACGTCTCCCACTCCCACCGGCGCACCCGGCGCCGCTGGAACCCCAACATCCAGCAGCGCCGCTACTGGCTCGAGAGCGAGGGCCGCTACGTCCGGCTCACGCTCAGCGCCCGCGCGATCAAAACCATCGACAGGATCGGCATCGACAAGGCCGTCGCCCAGATCCGTGCCCGAGGAGAGAGGGTCTGATGGCCAAAAAGAGCAAGATCGCCGCCAACGAGCGGCGCAAGGCCGTGGTCCAGCGCTACGCCGCGCGGCGGGCCGAGCTTAAGGAGCTCATCCGCACCGGCACACCCCAGGAACGGGCGGAAGCGGTCCGGGCACTGGCCCGCCAGCCACGCGACGCCAGCGCCACCCGCGTCCGCAACCGAGACTCCGTCGATGGCCGTCCTCGCGGGCACCTCACCAAGTTCGGCCTGTCCCGGGTGCGCTTCCGTGAGATGGCCCACCGCGGCGAGCTGCCGGGTATCACGAAGGCGAGCTGGTAGCCATGGCCGTGCCCAAGCGTAAGACCTCCCGCAGCAACACCCGGCACCGCCGCAGCCAGTGGAAGGCGACCGCGCCCGACCTCGTCCCGGTCACCGTGAACGGGCGGCGGCTGCTCGTGCCCCGGCGCCTCGTCCGCGCCTACCAGCGGGGTTTGATCGCCATCGATTGAGCTGACCCGGCCACCAGGCTCCTGTCGTGCATGGAAAGCCGGACGCGGTGGCGCGGCAGGATGCCCGGTGTCAGGCACCGATCGACGCCGCGGCCTTCTCCGCTCAGTGCGCGGACCCGACTGAGGTCCGCCGCCCGTGCCGCTCATCGCGAAACGGGCAGCCGGACAAGGGCTGAGGCTCATTAGGCCCGGCTCGCGAGGCTCGAAACGCGTGGCGTGCTCTCGGTGCTGACCACAGGCTCGAGCGGCATAGCATCGGGCAACCGCCAACTCCCGCGCGCGCACGACACGAGAGGCACAGCACAATGGTCAACCGCGACGCCGTCTCACTCGACGACCCGGTCGGTGAGTCGCTCCGCGGCCACCACGCACATCTGGCCCGTCGGCTCGGCCAGGCGGCCGGTTACCTCCCGGAGGTCGCAACCTTCTCCACGGTGTCCACCGACCCGGACGCGGCAGAGTGGGCCGATCTCGCTCGTTTGCTCGGTCCCGGCGAGCTCGCCGATCTGTTCAGCTGCCCGGCGACCCCGCCTGCGGACTGGGAGCCGATCTTCACCCTCGACGGCCTCCAAATGATCGGCCCCGCCGTCAGCCACCCCGGTCACGTCGATGCCGAGCCCGACGCGGGGGTGGTCGAACTCGGCGTCGACGACGTGCCTGAGATGCTCGAGCTCATTGCGCGGACCCAACCAGGACCGTTCTGGTCCCGCACCCACGAACTCGGCACCTATCTCGGCGTACGCGACAACGGCACATTGGTGGCAATGGCCGGCGAACGGCTCCGGCCTCCGGGATGGACCGAGATCAGCGCTGTCTGCACCGCTCCCGAGGCGCGTGGGAGAGGCCATGCCGCCCGCCTGGTCAGTGCGCTCGCCGCACGCATCGCGGCTCGGAGCGAACGTCCCTTCCTGCACGTCGCTGAGGCGAACACCGGCGCGATCGCACTCTACGAGCGGCTCGGCTTCGAGGCCCGGAAACGCGTGACCTTTCGCGGGTTCCGCACGCCGTAATGGCCTCAGGGCCCTCCGCCGTCGGCCCAGATCGGCGTGGTCTTCACCAGCCGTGCAGGCGCTCCAGCGCGGGACGGGCGCCGTCACGGTCCTGCACGCTGGCGGACGTGTTTGTGGAGGGCGAGGAGGTCGCCGTCATGGCATAGCCATCCAAAACGGCTTCCTCGGGGGCGACAGCGGTGAGGGCAGGGGCGCGGCTTTCAGGGCAGTGACGCGACGCGGGCGGTCTGTTCCTCCTGGACCCGCAGGACGGTCTGGAGGAAGTCCAGGATGGTGGTGAGCTGGTCATGGTTGTAACGGGTCAGCGCGTGGCTGCCTGCCTGGCCGACCGGGGCGAACAGTTCCGCCTCCGCCGCCCGGGCGGTTTCGGTCGAGGTGACCAGGACGAGGCGGCGGTTGCCCGGATCACGGGTGCGTGAGACCAGCCCGGCGCGTTCCAGCCGGTCGATTACGGTGGTCGTGGCTGCCGGGCTGAGCTTCAGCGCGATGCTGAGCTGTCCGGCGGGCAGTGGGCCGTCGCCCAGCACTACGTCAAGACAGCGCAGGTCGGTGCGGTTGAGGCCGAGCCGCCCGGCGGCAGCTTCGTCGAAGGCGTCGAAGCTTTGCTGCAGCTGCCGCAGGAGCATGGCGATCTCTCCGAGAATCGTATCTTTCGACATTCGAATCTTTCTGATATCGTACTCTTCGTTGGTCGAAATAACTCTACCTCGGAGGCGCCGCCATGAACACCATCACCCTCACCACCGACGACACCGAGATCAAGAACCTGTTCCAGGCATTCATGCAGGCCTGGACCGACAACGACGCCCATGCCTTCGGCGCGCTGTTCACCGACGACTCCGACTACGTCTCCTACGACGGCACCATCGCCCGCGGCCGCCGGCAGCACCAGCACAACCACGACCTGCTCTTCCGCGGCGTGCTGGCCGGCTCGGCCTTGGTCGGCGACCTGGAGTCGATCCGCTACGTCACCCCGGACGTGGCCATCGTCTACGGCACCGCCTCAGTCCTGATGCCCTGGCGAAGCAAGCTGCCCAAGCGGCGCCTGTCCCGGCAGACCATCGTCTTGGTCCGTACCTCCACCGGCTGGAAGATCAGCGCCATCCACAACGGCCGGGTCCGGCCCATCGGCGTCCCCGCACCCGATGCCTTCCCGTCCAGGATGTCCCAACTGATGAGCCGCATCGCCCGCCGGCTCGGCCTCGGCCGACGCTGAACCTGCCCCGCATCGGGCGTGGACGCTCTCGACCTGCCCCTCGTCGCAGTGGTCACCGCAGCCGGCAGCGGCCGGCGGGGCGCAAAAGTGCGCGTGGCCGGCCGTACCTGGCCCCGAGCACGGCCGGCCACCTGGGCCGCCGTACCCTTTCTCACACCCCCTCGAGGTGCCGATCAGTCGAGCGGGAGATCGAGCAGGGCGTTCTCGATCACCTCGGGCATGGCCGGGTGGATCCAGTACTGGCCCGTGGCCATGGAGCGGGCGTCCAGGCCGAAGGACATGGCCTGGATCAGCGGTTGGATCAGCGCCGGTGCCTCAGGGCCGATGATGTGCGCGCCGAGCAGTTCACCGGTGGTGGGGTCGGCCAGCACTTTGGCGAAGCTGGTGGTGTCCTCCATGGCCCAGCCGTACGCGATTCCGCTGTACTCCCGTGTCGCGGTCACGTACGCGCGCCCGGTGGCTCGGGCCTCCTGTTCGGTCATGCCCACTGAAGCGATCCTCGGGGAGGAGAACACCGCGTGCGGGACGTACCGGTGGTCAGAGGCGCGGCGATCGCCTGGGTGCAGCAGGTTGTGCTGGACGGTGCGTGCCTCATGGTTCGCGACGTGCTTGAGCCGCCAGGGGGAGGAGACATCACCGAGGGCCCACACGCCGGGCACCGAGGTCGCCTGCTGCCCGTCCACGACGATCCGGCCGTCCGGGTGCAGTGCGAGCCCTCCTGCGGCGGCGTCCACGAGATCGGAGTTGGGCCGGCGGCCGGTGGCCACCAGCAGCTCGTCGGTCTCCAGCAGCTCCGCACCCTCGGGGCCCTCAAGGTCGAGGAGCAGCTGGTCTCCTTCTCTGCCGGCGCTCAGCAGTTTGCGGTTCAGGCGGACGTCCCACCGGTTCTGCGCCAGTTCGGTGAAGCGCCGCGCCACGTCCGTGTCCTCGTGTCGCAGCAGTACGTCGCCGCGGGCGATCAGAGTGATCTCGACGCCCAGGGAGGAGAACACGTGGGCCATCTCGGTGGCGACGAAGCCTGAGCCCAGGATGGTCATGCGGCGCGGGAGCCGGTCCATGCGCATGACGGTGTCACTGGTGTGGTACCCGAGCGTATGGTCCAGGCCGGGCACGTCGGGGATGTCCGGGCGGCTGCCCACTGCCACCACGACCTGGTCGGCGATGATCGTGATGGGCCCGTCCGCCGCATCCACGGCCAGCCGGCGCTCGCCGGTGAAGCGGGCCGTGCCGCGGTAGAGGGTGACGTTGCCGTGCCCCGTCGCGCGGTAGCGCTCGCCACCGGTCGCGAGGGGGTCGATGCGGCCGAAGACCCGGTCGCGTACGGCGGGCCAGTCGATGCCGCGCAGGGCCAGGTCGACGCCCAGCACAGCGCCGTGCTCCGGCGCGCGGGCGGTGTCAGCGGTGTGCACGAACATCTTGGTCGGGATGCAGCCGACGTTGAGGCAGGTGCCGCCAAAGCTGTCGAGCGGGCCGATGCCCTTCTCGACGATGGCGACTTTCCAGTCGGCGAACCGCTTGTCGACGATCGAGTTCCCGGAGCCGGAGCCGATGACGACGAGATCGTAATGGTGGTCCATGGAGGGGGTCCCTATCGGCTTGTGGTGGTGACGGTGATGCCGCTGCTGTTCGGGACCGGGGGCGCCGCCAGTACGGCCAGTGCTGCTCGCTCTCCGGCAGCGAGGGCGCCTTCGATGTGACCGGCGTGGTCGGTCGCCGTCTCGGTCGACGCCCAGTGCAGCCGGCCGTCGAGCGTCGGCCGCTGATAGAGGGGGTGGCCGAAGAGCGAGTAGTCGGCAAGGTGCGGCACGGTGGACGGGGCGGTCCACCGCTCGGTGCTCCAGTTCTGC
Organism: Nonomuraea sp. NPDC049400; assembly: GCF_044466425.1. NCBI lineage: Bacteria > Bacillati > Actinomycetota > Actinomycetes > Streptosporangiales > Streptosporangiaceae > Nonomuraea > Nonomuraea sp. NPDC049400. The sequence continues at coordinate 92,691 of NZ_JBITMP010000015.1, read as the reverse complement.
ACGTGCAGGACGTCGGGGGTGGCCGCGGCTGGGCCGAAGAGAGCCACGAGCTGGGCGGTGACGGCCTTGTCGAATCCCGGGCGGACGGTGCGCGCGTGCGCGAATCCGAAGAGCGCGGCGGGCCGGCCGTCGGGTCCTGACATGTCGTGTATCTCCTGGAGGGGGCCGGTTCTGCTGAACGCCGCACCGGCCAGCCCCTCCTCCCGCCAGAAGGCGGCGGGGTACCGGGCGACGACCTTGGCGATGGCGCCCATCCAGACCGGGGTGGATCGGGCGAGGCGCACGAGGTCGGCGGGGAGCGCGTCGCCGAAGTCGATGCTCTCCAGCGCCAGGGCCGGGGGGACGGCCAGGACGACGTGCCCGGCGTGCAGTGTTCCGGCCGGGGTGCGCAGGTCAAGGCCGCCCTGGCCGGCCGGGTGGATGGCGGTGACGGGCGTGTTCAGCCGCAGCATGTCGGTGGGCAGCGCGGCCGCGAGGGCGGAGGCGAGGCTCTGGGATCCGTTGGCGAAACGGCGGGAGGGAGCATCGATCAGGTTGCCGGCAAGGCGGTGTGTGCCGGTGGTCTCCTGGAGGAGGGTGTCCCCCGCGAGATGCTGGTCGAAGGTCTCGATGCCGCTGCGTGCGGCCAGGGCCCGCACGCGCTCCTCTCCGTCCCAGAACCAGGTGGCTCCCAGGTCGAGGGCCCGGTCCGGGTTCGAGGTGGGGGCCGAGAGCAGGCGTCCGCCGATGCGGTCGCGGGCCTCCAGGCAGACCGTGTCGCGGCCGGCGGCGTGCAGAGCGGTGGCCGCGGCCAGTCCGGAGGCGCCGGCGCCGACCACGATCACGTCGTGGCTGTCCCGGTGGGACATGTGTGGCTTCCCTTTCTGATCAGGCCGAACCCGGGTGTCTTCGGGCAGTGTTTCGGCATCCGGCTTTCTGGGTGTGCCGAGCCGATGGGTCAAGGCAAGGCGGGATCGCCCCGCCCCGCGGCCTGGTCACTCGCCGCCTGCGGTGTCCAGAACGACGCGGAAACGGGGAGCGCCGGAGCGCAGCCGGGTCACGGCTTCGCCGGCCTGCTCCAGCGGCATGCGCTCGATCATGGGGCGTACGCCGTTGGTGACGGCGAACTCCATCGCCTCCTCCGTCTCGTGCGCACTGCCGGTCAGGTGTCCGGTGACGGTGTGGCCGTTCATGACGAGCCGGGCCGCCGGAACAGTCACAGATCCCGCGTCGACACCGACGAGGGTGAGCTGTCCGTGCACGTTCAGCCCGGTGAGCAGCTCATCCACGGGGGCGGTGGAGGAGGCGGTGTAGACGATGAGGTCGGCGCCGCCGAGTTCTTTCAGTGCGGCTCCGGGCGCCTGGGCATTGCTGTCGATGTAATGATGCGCGCCGAGGTCGCGGGCGGGTTTCTCACGGTCGCCGCCCCGGGCGATCGCGATGGTCTCGTAGCCGAGCTTCGCTGCGAACTGGACGGCGAGGTGCCCAAGTCCGCCGATCCCGAACACGGCGACCCGTCCGCCCGCACGCGTGCCGGCCTTGCGCACGGCGTTGAAGGTCGTCACGCCCGCGCAGCCGTACGGGGCCGCGTCGAAGAGGTCGAGCTCGCCGGGGATGCGCGCGAGCGCATCGGCGGGCACGGTGATGCTCTGTGCCCAGCCACCCGGATAGGACAGGCCGGGCACCTTGCGTTCGGGGCAGTGGACGACGTCGCCCGCCCGGCAGAACGCGCAGTGCCCGCAGCTGCCACCGAACCAGCCGACGGCCACGCGGTCCCCGACCGACCAGCCCTCGACCTGGTCGCCGAGTTCGGCGATGACACCTGCGACCTCGTGCCCCGGGGTGACCGGAAAGGAGGTGCCCGGACCGGTGGCCGCGGCCGTTGCGATGTCGGCGTTGCACACGCCGCTCGCCGTGACCGACACACGGACCCACTTACCCGTCGGCGATGTCGTCTCGGCCGCGGAGGGACGCAGAGGGCCTCGGGGCTCGGTCACGACCATGGTCACGGCAGAGTCTGACATGGTGCCTTTCCATTCCGAACGCGACATTACGGTATAGCCGCTGGTTATGCTTAATCAGCAGGAGTCCCACCCTAGGTGCAGGAGAACGAGCCGGGTAGGGGACATCAGTGAATGCAGCGATAAGGCATGGCTATGATGGATCGCCTGAATCTCGAAGGTCTCCGGTACGCGCAGGCAGTCGCCGAGACCAAGTCGTTCAGCGCCGCCGCACGCGCTTACGGCGTCACGCAGCCCGCGCTGTCCAACGGGATCGCCAAGCTGGAGGAGCGCCTCGGCGACAAGCTGTTCGACCGGTCGCCGCGCGGGGTGACCCAGACCGCCTTCGGCGCCCGGATGCTGCCGCTGATCGAGCGCGCCGTGGTCGCGCTCGACGCCGTCGCGGCGGAGGCCAGGCGGCTGACCGAGCCTGGCGAGCAGAAGATCCGCATGGGCCTCTCGCCCCTGATCGGCTCACACCTGGTCGCCCGGGCGTTCAGCATGGTCCGCGACCTGCCCGTGCCCCGCGACCTCGTGCTGCGCGAGGCGAACATGCAGGACCTGCGCGAATGTCTGCTGGCCGGCCAGCTCGACATCATCCTGATCCCGGCCGTGGCCGCGATGCCGCGTTTCGAGCACCGGGTCATCGACGTCGAGCCGATCGTCGTCGTCAGCCCTGATTCCGGACAGGACGCTCCACTCGAGCTCGAAGAGGCCGGCAAGGAGCAGTTCATCCTCGTTCCGGACACCTGTGGCCTGACCACGTTCACCACGCAGCTCTTCCGGGCGTACGAGCTGCCCCTGCGTACGTATCCGGGGGAAGCCGCCAGCTACCAGGTCCTGGAGGACTGGACGAAGCTGGGCCTGGGCTCGGCAATGGTCCCCCGCTCCAAGCTCACCTCGCCCGACGTGCCCCACCGGCCGCTGATGAACCAGGGCCGCGAGGTGCAGATCTCCTTCGAAGCGGTGTGGAGCGCCGACTCCCCGCTCGGTGCGGACCTTCGCCACCTTGCCGACAGCCTGGCAGCCGCCCGTTAGCTATACATATCGCTTATGACGTGATTCAGCGTCAACTTCTACCGAACCTCGCGTGGGATGCCTATCTTGGCAGGCAGATTGTGGTATTTACCGCTTCACCCGTTCCCTGCCGATCGAATGAGGCATAACCATGACACATCTTGAGATCACGCTGCAGGTGGACCCGGCCGACGTCTGAACCGTCTTTCAGCGCGGCCCGCCGGCGGCGAAGTCCGATCTGCCGGGTCGCCCGCACCGACCAGGTGTGACCACTTTCTCAACCTCCGAACACCGGCAGGAGGAGTCATGCACGAACTGCAAGCGCTGCAACGCGAGTACGACCGTGCCCGCGCCTACACCGACGAACTGTGGAAAGACCTCACCCCGGACGAGGTGACCTGGCGCCCGCACGAGAACTCCAGTGCCATCGGCTGGCATCTCGGCCACCAGGCCCACGTCGCCCACTTCATGATCTGCAACCTCACCGCGGCCGAACCCAGCCCCGACCCGGCCCTGGACGCCCTGATGGACTCGGCGCAGCCCGAGAAGTTCCGCGGCGCCCTTCCTACCGTCAACCGGCTCAGCGCGTTCCGCGACACCGTCGCCGAACGCGTCCACGCCCGCATCGGCGACATCGCCGCCGGCAAGGTCAGCGCCCCGAACCAGTTGACCATCGTCGCGACCCACCTGCTGACCGCACTCATCAACCACGAGTACCAGCACGACCAGTGGATCAGCGAGGTCCGTGCCGACAACCTCGGCCACGCGCTCCCACCAGACCCGGAGTCGGACCGGCTTAGCCGCGTCGACGGCTACCTCGTCCTCAACCTCCACGCCTGACGACCGTGTCGTCGTCATCGGCGGCACCATCGGCATGGGACACGCCGTCGCCCGCCACGTCCTCGACGCCGGCGGCAGCGCCGTCGTCACCGGCCGCACGCAGTCCAGCGCCGACACCTTCCACCCCCTCGGCCGTACCGACACCCCCGACGACGTGGCCGCCACCGTCGCCTTCCTCCTGTCCGACCAGACCGACTGGGTCACCGGCGCCGTCTGGGACGTCGCCGGCGGTGTCATGGCCGGACGCAACTGACCGGCCTCAGCCGGGCTCGGACGCCATTCGCGCTGCGAGCCGGCGGCAGCTACGCGCACGGTGGTTCACCCCGGCGGGCCCAGGTCGATGCCCGCCAGCTCGGCCCTCGAGGAGACACCCAGCTTGGGATAGGCCTTGTACAGGTGGAATCCCACGGTCCGCGGGCTGAGGAAGAGCTGGGCGCCGATCTGCCGGTTCGTGGCCCCGGTGGCGGCCAGCCGCACCACCTGGAGTTCCTGGGAGGTCAGCGTGCCGAGCGCCGTGCTCGCAGCGGGCGGGCCGAGCTCGGCGGCGTGAACACCGGCCGCGGCCAGTTCGGCACGGGCCCGTTCCGCCCAGGGCGCGGCTCCCAGCTCGGCGAAGCCCGCCAACGCGGCGCGCAGCTGTGCGCCGGCGTCGGCACGGCGCCGGGCCCGACGCAGCCACTCGCCGTACAGGAGGCGGGTCCTCGCCTGCTCGAAGGGACGCCCGCCGTGGGGAGCCGGCGCGAGAGCCGCCTCGTAGTGCGCCTCTGCCCCCTCGCGTGGCGCGAGCAGCGCCCGGCAGCGGTGGGCGACCGCCGCCGCCCAGGACCGGCCGCTGGCCTCGGCCCACGCGTCGAACCTGGCGAACGCAGCAGCGGCCCGGGCAGGCTGGTCGAGGCGGGCGCAGGCCTCGACATAGTCGGCGACGGCGAAGGTGACGATCACCGTATGGCCGAGGGGGCCGTCGAGGATCCCCGCCATCCGCTCCGCCGCGGCATCGTAGCGGGCCCGTACGAGATCGAGCAGGGTCAGCGCGCACCCGCCCCAGCCGGATCCGTTGCGTTCCCTGGCGGAGCCCTCCGCCTCGTGGGCGAGGCGCCGGCATTCGTCGTCCTCGCCCCGGATGGCGGCCAGGCGGGCGAGGACGCCGTGCAGGTGCCGCAGCCGTCCCTCCTGACCCGTGTCCCGTGCGATCTGCCAGGCCTCCGCCCCCGACGCGGCCGCTTCGGCGTGCCGGCCGCGCAGGATCTGCGCCTGGGTGAGCAGTTGCAGGGCGTGCGGTAGCGCTCCGACGAGCCCGTGGGCGCGGCAGGCGGCCACCCGGGCGGCGGCCAGCTCGCAGGCGGCGTCGTCGTCGCCGGTCATGAGAGCGCCGAACACGGCGTAGGTGCCGGCGACCCGATCGCCCGCGCCGCCGCCGGACGCCGGGGAAGCACCGTCGCCCGGGAACGGGCCCGCGTCCGTTATCGGGGGAGCGGCCCTCCCGGTGAGGAGGCCGGTGTCTTCCCCGGGAAGGGCCGCGCGCAGGAGGGGCAGCCCGGTGGCCGGGTCGCCGGAGGCCACGCGCTCCATGCCGCGCACGGCCGCGACCACGCCGGCCAGGCGTGGCTCCACGCCGGGAGCGAGCGACTCCAGAAGGTCCGCGGCCCGCTCGAGCGCGCCGCGGTCGCCGGCGAACCAGGCCGCACCCGCGGCCGTGGCGAGCAGGGACGCCGCGTCCGCGGGCGCGGCCCGCACGATGCCCTCGGCGGCGGCGATCAGCGTGTACGCGGACGGCGCCGGATCACCCTGCTCCGCCTCGACCGTGGCGCGCACGCTGGCCAGCCGGGCCAGCAGCAGCGGATCCGCGGACAGGCGGCGGCCCCGGTCGGCGGCGGCCCCGGCACGGGAAAGCTGCCCGGCGCTGAGTGCCGACTCGGCGGCGGCGGCCAGCCACTGGGCGCGCCGCTCCCGGTCGACGGTGAGCTGTGCCGCCCGCTCGTACGCGGTGGCGGCCGAGGCGTTGCTGCCCCGTTCTCCCGCGCGCTCGCCGGCCGCCGCGAGGATCGCCGAGGTCTCCTCGTCGGGTTCGAACGCGGCCGCCGACAGCTGCCAGGCCCGGCGGTCGGCGTGCTCCTCGCCGCCGAGGACCCCGGCCAGTGCCAGGTGGGCGGCCGTACGCCGGGCGAGCGGCGCCTCGTGGTAGGCCGCGGCCTTGACGAGCGGGTGACGGAAGCGCAGCCGGTCGCCGGAGACGTCGATCAGAGTGGCGTGCTCGGCCGGCTCCAGGTCCGCCGGCCCCGCGCCGAAGGCCTGCGCCGCCCGCAGGACGAGCCGCAGACTGCCCGAGCCGTCGGCGGCGGCGACCAGGAGCAACAGTCGGGTGCGCTCAGGCAGCCGCCGGATCGTGGCGCGCAGCGACAGCTCCAGCCGCCCGGCCACGGACGCTCCCGGCGGCTGCAGGGGAAGCGGCGCCAGGTGCCCCGCCCGCTGCTCGGGTGTAAGGATCTCGGCGAAGTGCAGCAGCGCCAGGGGATTGCCCTCGGCCTCCTCGATCACCCGGTCGCGGGCCTCGGGGGTGAGCCCGGCCGCGTGCCCGGCGAGCAGTTGCTCGCAGTCGGCCCTGGTCAGGCCGGATATGCGCATCTCGGGAATGCCGTTGACGGCCGGCTCGACGCCGTCACGGCCGGCGAAGATCATGGTGATCCGTTCGGCCGCCAGGCGGCGGGCGGCGAACGTCAGCGCGTCAAGAGACGCGCGGTCAAGCCAGTGCGCATCGTCGATCAGGCACAGCAGCGGACGCTCTTCGGCGAGGTCGGAGAGCAGGGTGAGCACCGCGAGCCCGACGAGGAAACGATCGGGAGCACCTCCGTGCCCTTCGCCGAACGCGCCGCGCAAAGCCGCCTCCTGCCCGGGAGGCAGCCGGTCGATCAGGTGGCGAGCCGGGCGCAGCAGCAGGTGCAGAGCGGCGAAGGGCAGCTCGGACTCGGCCTCGACGCCGGTGGCACGCAGGACGAGCGAGTGTTCTCCGGCCCGGTGCGCGGCCTCCGCCAGCAGCGCCGACTTGCCGATCCCGGCTTCACCGTACATCGCGACGGCGTTGCCCCGCCCGGCCCGTGACTCGGCGATCATCCGGGTGAGCTCGGCAATCTCCGCGTTTCGCCCGATCATGATGCGCCGACCCTACCTAATCCGCGGGCCGGGGCTCCACGAAGCTCAGTCGCCGTGACTGATCCGGTCGGTACCGCCGCGCCGTACTGTCGGGAACCGCAGCCCAGGACATTGGAGGAGCACAATGGAGGCGATCATCGTCGAGGCCGTGGGGACGGTCATCGGCGGGCGGACCGAAGCGTTCGACGACGACTGGAACACCGAGCAGGCGCTGATCCGCCTCGACGCCACCCGCTACGGGCCCGGCAGCGTCGCCGGGCTGGACGCGTTCTCGCATCTGGAGGTGGTGTTCCAGTTCCATCGCGTGGATCCGGCTTCGGTGCACACCTCCGCCCGCCGTCCCAGGGGGAACCCGGACTGGCCGGAGGTCGGCATCTTCGCTCAACGCGGCAAGAACCGCCCGAACCGGCTGGGCGTCTCCCGGTGCCGGCTGCTCGCCGTGGACGGGCTGGACCTGCACGTACGCGGGCTGGACGCCATCGACGGCACCCCCGTCCTGGACGTCAAGCCGTACATGGCCGAATTCGGCCCGCAGGGTGAGACGGTTCAGCCGGCCTGGGCGACCGAGCTCATGCGTGCCTACTACTAAGGAGCACAGGACATGTCCGAAGTGGTCGTCGTAGGTGCGGGGCCGACCGGGTTGCTGCTCGCGGGTGACCTGGCCGAGGCCGGGATCGCGGTCACTGTGCTGGAGCGCCGGGACGGCAGCGTCTCCAACCTCTCCCGTGCGTTCGGCGTGCACGCCCGCACCCTGGAACAACTGGACGCTCGCGGCCTGGCCGACCAGCTCGTGCCCATGGGCGCCGCGCTGCGCCGTGTGCGGCTGTTCGAGCGGGTGGAGGTCGATCTGGGCACGCTGCCCAGCCGTTACCCGTACCTGCTGATCACCCCGCAGTACAACGTGGAGCGTCTGCTCCTGGACCGGGCGCTGAAGGCGGGCGTCGAGATCATTTACGACGCCGAGGTGCTGGAGGTGGGCCAGGACGCCATCGGGGTCACGGTCACGACCGCGCACGGCGCCCACCGTGCCGCCTACGCCGTGGGCGCCGACGGCTTCCACAGCTCGGTACGGCGCGCCCTCGGCCAGCCCTTCCCCGGCAAGTCGGTGCTGAAGTCCATCATGCTCGCCGACGTGCGGGTCGCCGAGCAGCCCGCCGAGCTGCTGACCGTCAACGGGGTGGGCGACGCCTTCGCGTTCATCGCGCCCTTCGGCGACGGCTACTACCGGGTCTTCGCCTGGGACCGCCGCCATTCCGTCCCCGACGACGCGCCCCTCGCCCTGGACGAGGTCCGCGACGTCGCCAGGCGCGCCCTGGGGACCGACTTCGGCATGCACGACGCCCGCTGGCTGTCGCGCTTCCACAGCGACGAGCGGCAGGTGCCCCACTACCGGATCGGCCGGGTCTTCCTGGCCGGGGACGCCGCCCACGTCCACTCTCCCGCGGGCGGTCAAGGCATGAACACCGGGCTCCAGGACGCCGCCAACCTGGCCTGGAAGCTCGCCGCCGTGCTGCGTGGCGCGCCCGACGCCCTGCTCGACACGTACCACACCGAGCGTCATCCGGTCGGCCGCTCGGTGCTGCGCAGCAGCGGCGCCATCATCCGGGCGGCCATGATCGAGTCGGCTGCCGGGCGGGCCGTCCGCGGCTTCGCCGCCCGCCGGGCGCTGTCCGTCCCCAAGGTGCGCGAGAAGGTGACGGGGCAGCTCAGCGGCATCGGCTACCACTACCCGGCGCCTCACGGCGCGCACGAACTGACCGGCACCCGCGCCTCCGACGTCCCTCTCGCCGGCGGCGGCCGCCTGTACGAGGCGCTCCGCGACCGGCGCTTCGTCCTCATCGGCGACGCCGACGTCACCGGCCGGCAGGACCGGATCAACGTGGTGGCCCCCGCCGTCCCCGGCGGTCCGCTGGTGCTCGTCCGCCCCGACGGGTACGTGGGCTGGGCGGGCACCGACACCACCGGGTTGGGTCAGGCCCTCGACGCTCTGCTGGGCCCCGTCGGCTCGCATCAGACGGGCCGGCCGTGAGATTGAAAGGCGGCTCGGGCGGACTGGGCGCGGGGAGGGCGTCTCCCCGCAGTAGATCCGGGCGGTGCACGCGCTTCCACACTCGGGCATGTGCGCCGGCCTGGGGCTGCGGAGGTGGGTCAGCTCAGCGCCGCGGCCCCGAATGAGACGCTGAACCGCTTGCACCAGATGGTCACGCTCTTCAGCGTGCTCAGGTCGGCTCCGGCCGGGATGGAGTAGTTGGAGTTGCCCTGGTTGCCTTTGAGATGACCCAGCTCAAGGTGACGTCCGTCGTCGAAGGCGAACCAGTCCTGGGTGACCGGCTGGTCGCTCAGCCAGACTCGCAGGTCAGGGCCGTCCGAGGTGCTCAGGTCCGCCAAACGCAGTACACGCGATCCGTCCGGCAGTCTCAGCACCTTCGCCATGCCCGTGGTTTTGTGCTCGTGGGAGACGAACGTGCCCCGGGCGAGCTGCTCGGCCTGCTTTGCGGAGGGGGTGGCAGAGAGGGGGACGCCTGCCTGATCGTGCGGAGCTGACGAAAGCATGGGCGGGGGCTCGTTCACCCTGACGGTCGTGAACAGTCGCCACGGCTGGAAGAGGTACATCGCGATGGCGAAGATCACGGCGCCCAAGCCGACCACAGCCAACGTGACTGGACGTCTGAACAGCTTCATGCTTCAAGGGCACCACGCCAGCGGCCGGTCAGCTCTTACGTAGCGATTACGGTGCGCCGCATCGCCGGTCCTGCCTGCTTCCCGAGCCGCGTTCAGTCCGCCGACCTCTACGAGGACAGCGGCGGTGACGTGGCGGTGCCGAGGACATGAAAGGAGAACGGGGTGCGAGCCTGCGGGAACAGGAAGTGCTCGACGTCCCCAGAGTGAGGCCGGCCGAAGATCGGCCGCCGCACGTTGGTCTTCGTCGTGCTCATGTCGGTCACCAGGTGACGGGCAGCGAGGTGAGGCCGCCGGTCAGCACGTTGGGGTTGAAGGTCAGCTCCTCCACCGCGCAGCCCAGCTTCAGGGTGGGGAAGCGGGCGGCGAGCTGGGAGAAGACCGTCTGCAACTCGATGCGGGCCAGCGGCGCGCCGATGCAGTACCGCGCGCCGTGGCCGAAGGTCAGATGCGGCATGGCAGGCCGATTGAGATCGAAGCGGTCAGGCTCGGTATACACGGCCGGATCATGGTTGGCCGCGCCGGTGTCCAGCAGCACCAGGTCCCCGGCCCGCACGTGAACGCCGGCGAGCTCCAGATCGGTGCGGGCATAGCGGGGGATGCCGCCCCCGCCCAGGCCGGGGGCGCGCAGGATCTCCTCCACCGCAGCGTCGATCCGGGACGGATCGTCCGCGAGGGCCTGCCACTGGCCGGGCGTGGCCAGCATCCACAGCGCGCCCATGCCGATCGCCATGACCGTGGTTTCGTGCCCGGCGAAAAGCAGAGTCATGCCCATCGCGGCGGCATCGTCGTCGCTGACCCCGTCGGTGGCGGCCAGGCGGGAGATCACGTCGGTGTCAGCTTCGCCATCGGCGCGTTTGCGGGCCACGAGCCTCTGGCCGTAGGTGAACAGCTCGGCCAGGCCCTGCTCGGAGCGGGCGCGGTCGGTGATGTCGGCGGCGGCCTGGGTCCAGGCGCGGAACTGTGTGCGGTCTTCGTACGGGACGCCGAGCAGCTCGCAGATGACCGCGATCGGCAGCGGCAGCGCCAGCGCGGCGTGCAGGTCGGCGGGCGGTCCGGCGCCGGCCAGCTCATCGAGCAGGTTCGTGGTGAGGGTTTCGATGCGGCCGCGTAGCGCCCGCATCCGCTTGGGCGAGAAGTGTGGCTGCAGCAGCGAGCGCATCCGCCGGTGGTCGGTCTGTTCGGTGTCGAAGTCGCCGAGCGGGCCGCCGAACAGCGCCGACTCGCCGGTGCGGGAGGCACGCTCCGGCTCGCGGTGGGCGCGGCCGAGCCGGTCGTCATCCAGCAGGCGGCGCACCTCCTCGTATCCGGTCACCAGCCAGGCCGGATCTCCGACCGCGGTGCGGATGGCGTGGATCGGTCCTCGGGCCTGCAGCGCGCGCAGCAGCGGTGCGGTACGCATCGGGCTGGCCTGCTCGAACGGCAGCCGAATGGGATCGGACATAGCTCCTCCACCAGTAGGAGTAGACGAGGGTTTGTACACTCGAACGTAAATAAAGCTACTTGTATACTTCGAGTTCTACAAGTGGAGGAGTGCGGATGAGCAACCCGGACCCGGACAGCGCCCCGCCGGAGACCGCTGCGCCTCAGCAGGCGCCGGTGCGGCGGCTACGCCGCGCCGAGCGCCGGGAGCAGATCCTCGACGCGGCCACCCGCGCCTTCGCCCGCGCCGGCTATGCCGCCACCGGCCTGGACGACGTCGCCGCCGAAGCAGGCCTGACCCGGGCCATGCTGTACCGGCACTTCGAGTCCAAGGCCGACCTCTACCGGGCGGTGCTCGACCGGGCGTGCGCGCGGCTGGCCGAGGCCACCGGCACCGACGACTTCGACGAGAACACCATCCCGGCGCTCCTACGCGCCGCGACGGCCGACCCGGACGGCTTTCGCCTGCTGTTTCACTACGCGGCCCGCGAGCCTGACTTCCGCGAGCTGATCGACTCCATCACCGCTGCGTCCCGCGAGGTCGCTCACCTCAACCTGGCCAGGAGGATTCCCACGGGTCCGTGGCTGGACTGGGCCGCGAACCTGATTCCCGCCTTCACCATTGAGGCCGTCATCGCCTGGCTGGACGCCGGTCGGCCCGATCCCGACCAGGCCGCCGACCGCATCACCCAGGCCGTGCACGGCGTCATGGCCGCCGCCCAGCCCCGAACAGCTCAGCAGTAATACGCTCCATGGCCCTACGCTGCTCGGTCGCCTACGAGAGCACCTGGCCACAGGCAAACTTCCGCACACTGTATTCGAGGCAGGCTCGCCGCCGGTCGGCGAGCCTGCCCGCTGGTCAGTGGCGCGCCTGGTCGGCGGGCTCGGACACGGACGGTTCGGACATGGACTGCTCGGCGGCCTGGCGTGTGTCGCGCCTGGACTTGATCATGCTGACAACCGTTGTGACGGTGAGTACGGTGACGATGACGGCCAGCGAGGTCCAGTTGTTGATCTCTGGTGCCCAGGTGACGTGTTCGCCGCCGTTGATGAACGGCAGTTCGTTCTCGTGCAGGGCGTGCAGGACGAGTTTCACGCCGATGAAGCCCAGGATGACCGCCAGGCCGTAGGTGAGGTAGACGAGCTTCTCCACCAGTCCGCCGAGCAGGAAGTACAGCTGTCTCAGCCCCATCAGCGCGAACGCGTTGGCCGTGAAGACCAGGTAGGCGTCCTGGGTGATGCCGAAGATGGCGGGGATCGAGTCGACCGCGAAGACCAGATCCGCGCCGCCGATGGCGATGATGACGATGAACATCGGGGTCAGCAGGCGGCGGCCGTCCTGTTTGATGGTCAGCCGTGAGCCGTGGTAGGTGTCGGTGACCGGGAACAGCCTGCGCACCAACCGTACGACGCCGCCGTTGGGGTCGTACTCCTCGTCGTCGTTGTTGTTGAAGGCGAATTTCCACGCGGTGTAGATGAGGATGCCGCCGAAGAGCCAGAACACCCAACTGAAGCGCTGTACGGCCTGCGCGCCCACGCCGATGAAGATCCCGCGCATGACCAGCGCCATCATGATCCCGATGAGCAGCACGCGGTGCTGGTGGATCGCGGGCACGGCGAAGTTCGCCATGATGAGCATGAAGATGAACAGGTTGTCGACGCTCAGCGTGTACTCGGTGATGTAGCCGGTGATGTAGGAGGCCGCGTGGTCATCGCCGCCGAAGATCCACACGCCTGCGCCGAAAGCGACGGCACAGCCGATGTAGAAGGCGATCCACCGGGTCGACTCGGCGATCGTGACCTTGTGGGGTCTCCTGTTGACGATGATCAGGTCGAGGAGAATGAGCCCGAGCAGGGCGGCGATGGTGGCCGCCCACAGCCAGGCGGGCACGGGCATAGGTGGGGGCATGAGTGCTCCTCCGACTTGGCGTTGACACGTCTCTGTCGGAGGTCTTCTCCGCCCGCGGCGTCGCGGACCGACCGCACCGGGCCCCGAGGCGGGTCCGTGATGACGACGCGGCCGCGAAGGAGTACTCCCCTCCACTTCGCCTGTGATCATACATACCGAATGCAGATGAGGGCTGGGCCTCCTCCGGGCCGGCGTCCGTGGTGAAGACCTGCACGGCCGGTCCGGAGACCGATGTAGCGCTGTTCGGCCACGGGCGCGATGAGCAGCTCGACGTCCTCATCGGCGGTGATCAGCTGTCCCGGCACGCCGCCGCGTCCCGGAGTCCGGACAGGACCCCAGGACACTCCATGTGTGGACCGCGTCGGCTTGGCCTCGTCAGCCCGCGGCCCGCCCGTCGCAGACCACCTCCTTGACGAGGCTGTCCACCAGCTTCTGCCAATTGGCCGCCGGCCCTCTGGTGGCCTCGTCCACCCAGGTCACCGAGCCGGTCACGGTCGTCCTGCCGTCGGGCGAGCTGTACATCAGCGCCCCGTAGCCGTGCGGGGGGCTGCCGTTGTGGCGGAGGACGGTGCCGCAGCCCGGGCCCAGGTCCTCCACGAACAGCCCAAGGCCGTAGCCCATCTTCGGGTGCGGCTCGCGCATCTCGGCCAGCAGCGTGGCCGGCAGGAGCTTGCCGCCGTTCAGCGCGGAGATGAACGTGTGCAGGTCCTGGGTGGTCGTGATCAGGTCACCGGCGCCGGCCAGCAGGGAGAGGTTCTGGCGGCTGACGTCGACCACCTTGGTCTGGCCGGCGGCGTCCTCATACCGGTAGTAGCCGTGGGCGTGCGGCCCGGGGAGCTGCGTCCGGTCGCCCGGCACCGAAGTGCCCTTCAGCCCCAGCGGCCGCAGGATGCGCCGCCGCAGCTCCTCGGCGTAGGAGCGGCCCGTGACCTTCTCGATCAGCAGGAGGGCCAGCGTGTAGTTGGTGTTGGAGTAGAGCTGGTTCGTGCCCGGCTCGAACCGCGCCGACTTGGACAACGCCAGCCGGATCAGCTCTTCGGGCTGGTAGCTGCGGAACCGGTTGTCCAGCCAATCCTTGCCCGTCGCGGGGATGCCCGGCACCCACTTCCCGTCGGGGTCGAAGTCGCCGGTGTAGTTGAACAAGCCGCTGGTGTGCTGGAGCAGCATCCGCACGGTGATCCGCCGGTCCAAGCCGAACTCGGGCAGGTGATCGGCCACCGGAGCGTCCAGTCCGATCATGCCCTCGGCCACCAGTTGCAGGACCAGGGTCGCGGTGAAGGTCTTGATGTTGCTGCCCGCCCAGAACCGCCCGTTCGTCGGCGGCTTGACGCTCTGGCCCAGCTTGCGCACCCCCGCGCTGCCGGCCCACTCGCCCTGCTCATCGTGCACGCGCAGCTGAACCCCGGTGAAACCGGCATCGACGAACGCCTGCATGGCCTGCTGCAGCTCCGGGCGGTCCTGCCCGGCAACGGCCTTCGCCACGGTCGCGCTGCGGTCCGCGGTGGCCATCGCGGGGGTGGCCGTCCCGGCCAGCAGCGCGGCCGCCAGCGCCGTGACCGCCACGCGCCGGAAGACCCTGGTCGTCGTAACCGCTGGTGGGGCCTGGTTTTTCATGGTTCCTCGTCTCTGGTGTAGCGCTCAGGTGAACAGCTCGCCGAGCAATGCGGGCTCGGCTCCGTCTACTGAGCGGGCTCGGCCGCGTCAGCCGGCTCGGCCTGCCCGCCGCAGAACACCTCGTTGACGAGCGTCTGCGTCGCCTTCTGGAACGCCGCCGCCATGGACAGTGCGGCGTCGTCCACATAGTTCAGCGCGGCGGTCAGGGTCTTGCTGCCGTCGGGCGTGCTGTACATCAGCGCGGCGTGGCCGGCGATGCCGCCGTTGTGGGTGATGACGGTGCCGCCGCACTCCGTGTCCTGCACGAACACCCCCAGGCCGTAGCCCGCCTTGGGATGCGGCGTGCACATCTCGGCCAGCAGCGGGGCCGGCAGGAGCTTGCCGCCCACCAGCGCGGAGATGAACGTGTGGAGGTCCTGGGCGGTGGAGATCATGTCGCCGCCGCTGGAGATCCAGGAGGGGTTGTGGCGGGTGACGTCGACCGTCTTGGGCTGACCGGCGTCCTCGTCGCGGTAGTAGGCGTGGGCGTGCGGCTCGGGGATCTCCGTCTGGGTGGTCGGCGCCACGGTGCCCGACAGGTCGAGCGGCCCCAGGATCAGGCGCTGCATCTCCTCGGCGTAGGTGCGGCCGGTGACCTTCTCGATCAGCAGCCTGGCCAGCACGTAGTTGGTGTTGGAGTAGCTCCAGTCCGTGCCCGGCTCGAACCGCGCCGGCTTGGACAGCGCCAGCCGTACCAGCTCCTCGGGCCGGTAGGTGTGGAACCGGTTGTCCACCCACTCCTGGCCCGAGGTGGTGGCGGGGATCCCCGGTACGTACGTCCCGTCGGGGTCGTAATCGCCGGTGAAGTTGAACACCCCGCTGGTGTGCTGCAGCAGCATCCGCACCGTGATCCGCCGGTCCAGCCCGAACTCGGGCAGGTAGTCATCCGCCGGGGTGTCCAGCCCGATCCTGCCCTCGGCCACCAGTTGCAGGACCAGGGTCGCGATGAAGGTCTTGGTGTTGCTGCCGATCCGGACATGCCCGTTCGTCGGCGGCTTGGCGCTCTCGCCCAGCTCGGCCGCCCCGGCGCTGCCGACCCATTCGCCCCGCTCATCGTGCACGCGCAGCTGCACCCCGACGAAACCGGAGTCGACGATCTCCTGGATGACCTTCTGCAGCTCCGGGCGATCCTGCCCGGCAGCGGCCGCCGACGCAGCCCCGCTGCCCGCAGTGGCCACCCCGGCGGCGTCGAGGGCAGTGGTGATCTTGCGGGCCATCTCGGCCATGGTGGGGCTGGGCTGGCCCTCCTGGCTCCGGGTGGCTGCTTCGACGGCGACGACGACGGTGCGGCGGAAGTTGTCGGCCTCTGCCGGATCCTGCTGCTCGAGCAGGCTCATGGCCTCCGTCAGGGCCGGCAGCACCTGGTCGGCGAGTGCGGCGACGGTCTTGCCGTACTTCACGCCCTTGGGCGCCTTGGCGAGCACATGACCGACCAGACCGGTCGCGGAGGTCAGGGCGATGGAGCCCTCGGCGCCGGCCTTGTGGGCCGAGCCGGCGGCACCAGCGGCGGACATCAGCGAGACCGCGCCCCACGCGGCGATCCGCAGGGTGAGCTTGTCCTGATCGGTAAGGGTGACGGACATGATTATGAGCTCCTTCAAATCTGTTACGAAATTCGATGGCATTACCATCGCCGACCGCTCTGATACCGGGCCGTTGCCGTCCTGACGCCGCCGCTGACACGACACCGAATGGGCGATGGCAGCGGAACGCTCCTCCGGTCAGGCGCCGGACATCTTTGCTGCGTCCATGCCCTTGGACTGGTTCTCGGTGATGTAGGGACGTAGCTCGCGCTCGTAGACGGGGAACGCGACGGTGTGGTTGCCCGCCGCCTCGACCAGCCGGGTCGCCAGCAGGTGGGCCTCTTGCGGTGAAATGATCTGGCTGGGCGTGATCGTGATGATCTGCCGAGACAAGCCCGGCACCGGCGGCCACGCATCGGTATGGTCGGCCCGGGGCGGCACCTGCACGTTCTACGTCGAGCCGGGCACCCACAACGTGCAGGTTGAGTCCGGCAAGTGCGGATGTCAGCCGACAGGCGCAGGGACCCGCTCGGGGCGCTCTTCACGCAGCGGGGAGGGGGCGACGCGCAGGAGGCGGGCTGCCCAGCCGGGCAGCCACCAGTTCCACCGGCCCATCATGGCCACGACCGCGGGGACCAGGATGCCGCGGATGAGGGTGGCGTCCAACAGGATGCCGAGCGCCAGGCCGCTGGCGAAGACCTTGACGTCGAGCTCCGGGGTCATGGCCAACGCCGCGAACGAGGTGAACAGGATCAGCGCCGCCGAGGTCACCAGTCGTCCGGTGCGGCCGACGCCCTCCACGACTGCCTGGCGGGTGTCGCCGGTCTTGTCGTACTCCTCGCGCATCCGGGCCAGGATGAACACCTCATAGTCCATGCTGAGCCCGTACAGGAAGGCGAAGATCGTGAGCGGGACGAACTCGCCGATCGAGCCGGTGGGCTGGATGTCGAGGATCTCCCGGGTGCTCCAGCCGTACTGCCACAGCAGCACCATGGCGCCGATCACCGCACCGAGGGAGAGCAGGTTGAGCGCGATCGCCTTGAGCGGCAGCAGCAGCGACCGGAACGCGCGGGCCAGCATCACGAAGGTGACCAGGGCGATCAGGCCCAGCATCCAGGGGAACGCGCCGTAGGTGTGGCTCTGGAAGTCCATGCTCTGTGCCGCGTTCCCGCCGACCCGCACACTGTCCTGGGCGGCGGTGCGGACGCGGGTGATGGTCGCCTCGCCGGCCGGAGTGCCGTTCTCGGCCACGGGCAGTACCGCGATGACCGCGGTCCCGTCCCGGCGCCAGGCGGGAGTCTGTGGCGCGAGCACGGTGGACACGCCCTCGACCCGCTTGATGCGCTCGACGGCGGCGGCCGGGTCGCCGGTCACCAGGGTGTCGATCGGGGTGATCGATCCCGCGGGCAGGCCCGCCTGGGTGAGCGCGGTCAGGCCCTGGTACCCCGGCCCGGTTGTCAGGAGGTTCCGGCTCTCGGGCAGGCCCAGGTTGACTCCGAGGCCGGTCAGCGACAGGGCCAGCAGCAGGCCGCCGGAGATCAGCGCTGCGGGCCGGCGCAGCCGTACGACGCCGCGGGCCCAGGCCGACCACGCCCGCCCGGCGTCCGCCTCGCGGGCGAAGCGCCGGCCTGTCGCGGCCCGGCGATCCAGCCGCTGACCGGTGAGCGCGAGCAGAACCGGCAGCACGGTCAGCGTCGCGGCCACGCTCGCCGCGGCGATGATCATGCCGGCGATGCCCAGGCTGCGCAGGAACGGCACCGGCAGCATCACCATGGTCACCAGCCCGATGGCGACGGCCACGCCGCTGAACAGCACCGCACGGCCGGCGCCCGCCATGGCGCGGTGCACCGCCTCGTCGCCGCGATGGCCGTTGGCCTGCTCCTCGCGCCAGCGAGCCACCAGCAGCAGCGAGTAATCGACCGCGATGCCCAGGCCGAGCAGCGGCATGGTGGTCAGCGCCACGTCGTGCACCGTCATCACGAGCGTGAGCAGCAGGATCACGATGAACGACCCGAAGATCGACAGGACCGAGATGAGGATGGGGACGAGCGCGAGCATCGAGCGGAACACCAGGAACAGCACGACCACCGCGGCGAGCACGCCGATGCCGATCTTGGCGGGCACGTCCACGCCGCCCGCGTCCACGCTGGGCGCGAGCGTGTCCAGCCCCGTGACGTGCACCTGGGTGCCGGGCGGCAGGTGCGGGGTCATCGCCGCGACGATGACCGGGCTCTCGTCGGGCGTCTCACCGAGCCCGCCGCCCGGCGGGCTGCCGTCGGAGTAGACGCCGGGATACACCAGACCGAACGTGGTCCGCCCGTCGGAGCCGACCAGTCGCGGGTCGCGGGTGTCGGCGTAGGACACGACGCGGGCCTGGGGCAGCTTGGCGGCCACCGCGGCGAAGGCCCGGCCGATCGCCTCCTCGCGCGCGTCGGCGCGCTGCCCCTCGGGCAGCACGACGACCGGCACGAACGGCCGCTGGTAGCCGCCGTTGCCGTAGATCCTGGCGATCTCCTGGTTGGCATCGAAGGCGGGCATGCCCGGGTGGGCGTACTCCTCGGACAGGCGTTGGATGGCGACGGGGGTGGCGCCCATGCCGACGAAGAACGCCAGCAGGGCCAGCAAGGCGACCAGTCCCTTGCGTCG
The DNA here is from genome assembly GCF_044466425.1 of Nonomuraea sp. NPDC049400. Taxonomy (NCBI): domain Bacteria; kingdom Bacillati; phylum Actinomycetota; class Actinomycetes; order Streptosporangiales; family Streptosporangiaceae; genus Nonomuraea; species Nonomuraea sp. NPDC049400. The sequence continues at coordinate 73,876 of NZ_JBITMP010000015.1, read as the reverse complement.
CAGGACAAAGGCCGAGAGTCTCTCCATGCGGCCCAGTGCAACAAAATGATCTTCAGGCGCTGTGCGGCCGTTCTTAGACGCTCCTGTGAATCGCCGCGCTGGGCGGGATCCTCTTCTCCGGCCGGGCGAAACTGGACCTGTGAGCCGCATCCTTGTCGTGGACGACGAACCCTATCTCGCCGACCTTGTCGCGACCGCCCTGAGGTACGAGGGATTCGAGACCGCCATCGCCCCCACCGGCGCGGCGGCGGTCGCCATGACCGCATCCTTCGGGCCGGACCTCATCGTGCTGGACGTGATGCTGCCGGACGTGCTCGGCACCGAGGTGTGCCGCAGGATCCGGGCGGCCGGGGCGGAGGTGCCCGTCGTGTTCCTCACCGCGCGGGACGCGACCGAGGACAAGATCGGCGGTTTGACGGCGGGGGGCGACGACTACGTCACCAAGCCGTTCAGCCTGGAGGAGCTGATCGCCCGGATCCGGACGGTGCTGCGCCGCACCAGGCGGGCCCAGCCGCACACCGGCCGGCTGAGCTTCCAGGACCTCGTCATCGACGAGGACGCCTACGAGGTGCGGCGGGACGGCACCCTGCTCGACCTGACCCCCACCGAGTTCAAGCTGCTGCGCTTCCTGGTGGCCAACGCCGGCCGGGTGATGACCAAGCGGCAGATCCTGGACCACGTCTGGGAGTACGACTTCGGCGGCAACGACGGCGTGGTCCAGACCTACATCAGCTACCTGCGCCGCAAGGTGGACGCCGTGGACCCGCCCCTCATCCACACCGTGCCCCGCGTCGGGTACATCCTGCGCCTGCCCAGGGAGGTCTGATGTCGCTGCGCGCCCACCTGGTCGCCACCGTGGTCGGCCTGCTCGCCCTGGCGCTGGGCCTGGCGGCCGGGGCCACGTTCGGCGCCATCCAGGACTGGCGCGGTCCCGGCAACGCGCGCCTGCTCGCCCTGAGCGGCCCTGAGCAGCTCGTGGCCGCCAGCGACGAGCTGTCCGAGCGGGTGGCGTACGTGCTGATCGGCACGTCCGGGTTCGGGCTGGCCTGCCTGACCCTGCTGGCCGCTCACCTGATCCGGCGCGGTCTGCGCCCGCTGGACCGCATCGTCGAGACCGCGACGGCGATCGGCGCCGGTGACTTCGGGCGGCGGATCGAGACGGCACCGCCCGGCACCGAGGTCGGACGGCTCGGCGACGCGCTGAATGCGATGCTCGGCCAGATCGAAGACGCCTTCCGCGAGCGGCAGGCATCCGAGGAGCGGTTGCGCCGCTTCGTCGCCGACGCCTCGCACGAGCTGCGCACCCCCATCGCCACCATCCGCGGCTACGCCGAGCTGTTCCGGCGCGGCGCGGCCGTACGCGAGGACGATTCGGAGAAGGCGATGGAAAGGATCGAGGCAGAGGCAGCCAGGATGGGCTCACTGGTGGACGAGCTGCTCCTGCTGGCCCGCCTCGACCAGGGCCGCCCGCTGGACCAGGCGCCCGTCGAGCTGACCGAGCTGGCCGCTGACGCGGTGGCCGACACGCTGGCCGTCGATCCCGACCGGCCGCTGTCGCTGGATCACGATGGCCCGGTCTGGGTCACGGGCGACGCCGCCCGGCTCCGCCAGGTGATGGGCAACCTGCTGGCCAACGTGCTGCACCACACCCCCGCGGGCACCCCGGCGGCCGTACGCGTCGGTGCGGCGGACGGCCACGCGGTGGTGGAGGTCGCCGATCAGGGGCCGGGGCTGGACGAGGAGCAGGCCGCGCTGGTCTTCCAGCGCTTCTACCGGGCGGACCACCGGCACGGGGACGGCATCCGCCGCGGCGGCGCCGGTCTCGGCCTGTCCATCGTCCAGGCCGTGGTGACCGCGCACAGCGGCGAGGTGTCGGCCCACTCCCACCCCGGCGCCGGCGTCACCTTCCGTGTACGCCTCCCGCTCCGCGAGCGCGTCACGCCCTAGGCGGTAGCCGGGCCGTAGAGCCCGGCGATGTCCTTGGCAGTGGCCCACCGGCTGTAGGTGGGCGACTGTGGCCAGCCGTCGGGCGAGTCTTGCCACTCCTCCTGCCGCCCGTACGGCAGCAGGTCGATCAGCGCGAAGGTGTGGCTGAGCTGCTCGGTGCCCCGGCCGTTGGTGTGCCAGGTGCGATACACGGTGTCGCCATCGCGCAGGAACACGTTGACGGCGAAGCCTGCGCCGGGCGGTGCGCCGACGTCGGCGCCGAACGGGCTGTTCGCGGTGGAGTACCAGGCCATCTTGTTCCCGACCCGCCGCTTGTACGCGAGTGCCTCGTCGATCGGACCCTGGGTGACGATGACGAACCGGGCATCGTAGTCGTCCAGGAACTCCAGCCGGGTGAACTGCGAGGTGAACCCCGTACAGCCCGGGCACTGCCAATCCTTGCCCGGGAACCACATGTGGTTGTAGACGATCAGCTGCCTCCTGCCCTCGAAGACGTCCGCCAGCCGAACCGGTCCGTCCTCGCCCTCAAGGGTGTAGTCCGGCATCCTCACCATCGGCAGGCGGCGGCGCTGGGCCGCGATGGCGTCGAGTTCCCGGGTCGCGGCCTTCTCCCGGGCACGCAGTGCTTCGAGCTGACGCTGCCAGGTGTCGGCGTCCACGACGGGCGGTAGTGCGTTTGTGCTCATGGTCCCTCACTGATCATGTGCGCAGCTTGCGGTGTGCAGGGGTAGACCTGGCCCGGCCGTCGAACTCATCGGTGGCCGCCCATCCGATTTCGCACGGCCGCCTGACAGCTCGGTGCGTTGTCTCGTCGGACCGGCGCACTGCTCGCCCGCTATGGCCGACGTCTGGTCCGTGGAGCCCGCCCCATGGGCTCATCCTCCGCGTTTCTCTTCTGGCTCGGCGGTGGCCCAAGGCCAGCTGGTGATCGTGGTGCGCATCAGCCGGGCGGCGGTTGACAGGTGGCTGTCGGCCCCCCAATAGAGGGTGACCGCGCGACGGCAGTCGGGGCTGTCGACGGCGATCCAGGCGGCGGTGGTCCGCATGGAGCTACGCTGGGCGAAGGCGGGCACGAGGCCGATGCCCAGCCCCGCGCTGATCAGGTCGGCGATGGCGCTGGGCTCGTCGACCTCGCAGACGATCTTCGGTGTGAGGCCGCGTGCGGCGAAGAGCCGATCGAGCAACCTGCGTTGCCAGTGCCCCTTGCGGGCGCTGACGAAGGGCTGGCCGGCGAGTTCGTCGATGCTCACGGAGGTACGGCCCGCCAGCGGATGGCCGAGCGGCGTGGCCACCCCTACCGCGTCATCGAGCAGCTGGACCGCCGTCAAGCCCTCCGCGGAAATGGGCTGGGAGGCGACACACAGGTCGACCTCCTGAGCCCGCAGGTGACGGGCCATGTCCTCGGCCGCCATCCAGCGGAGTTCGACCTCGATGTCGGGATGAGCGCGTTTGTAGGCCGCCAGCGGCCCGGTGAGGGTGAGGAAGGTTTCCGACGCCAGCCGTACGGTGCCTGCTCCTTCGCTGATGGCCTCGGCGACGGCCCGGCGTCCCGCGTCGAGCTCCCCCAAGGAGCGTTCGACGTAACCGAGGAAGAGCTTGCCCGCGTCGTTCAGCCGCAGCCGGCCGCTCCGATCGAACAGCGGCGTGCCCAACTCGCTCTCCAACCGGGCGATGGTACGGCTCAGCGACGGCTGGGCGACGCGAAGCTCCTCAGCCGCGCGGCTGAGGTGCTCCAGCCGCGCGACCACCACGAACTGCCGGAGCGTGTTCAGATCCATGATGCCTCCCGATACATGACAGCATAGCAATATTGATCTTCGACAAGATAACTTCCAAGTCATAGTGTCGGGCGCATTGGTGGATCGAGAAATGCAACGGGAGGATCCTTCATGGTCACCAATGCCGCACATCCGACGACACCCACGGGGTGGACCCTGCGGGCCGTCGTCAGCGCGCACGTGGTGGCGATCGTCGGTCAGCCGGTGTTCGCCGGGGTGTACCTGACCGGTGACTACGACAGCCTGCGCTGGCACGCGGTCGGCGCCGACGCGGTCACCTCCATCGGTTACCTGCAGGCTGTCGTGGCGATCGTCGTCTGGGTCCGACTGCGTCAGGCCTGGCCGTTCCTGGCCACGACGGCGGTGGTGGCGGCCGAGACGGTGCAGTACTTCGCCGGTTTGGAGGGCGCGTTGTGGCTGCACATCCCGCTGGGCGTGATGACGGTCGCCGCGCTCGTCGTGCAGTTCGTCGCGGTCTGGCGCCAGCCCCTCCTGCGAAGGGAGGCCCGCGATGCGTGAGCGTGGCATGACCAGGCGGCGGGTGCTGGGCATCGGCGGGGCGCTCGGGCTGACGGCGGCCACCGGGCTGTCGACCGCGGCCGCGCTGGCCCGCCGGCCGTCGATCACCGGTGCCGAGCTGCGCAGCGCCGTACCGCTACCGCCGCCGTTCCAGGCGCCGCTGCCGATTCCCTCCGTGCTGAAGCCGGTCAGCACGACGGGGGGCGCCGACCGTTACGAGATCACCCAGCGCGAAGCGAGTGCGGAGATCCTGCCCGGCGTCAAGACGCCGCTGTGGACGTATGAGGGCGCCTTCCCCGGGCCGACGATCGAGTCGCGCCGCGGCCGGCCGGTCACCGTGACGCACCGCAACGAGCTGCCCGTGCCGACTGTCGTCCACCTGCACGGCGGACGGACACCGGCGGCCTCCGACGGGTACCCGACCGACCTCGTCCTGCCCCAAGGCTGGCACGACGCCACCATGCACACGGGGCATGGGATGCAGGGCATGCACGATCCGCGCGCGTTGGTCACCAAGCTGACGCGGGCCTACACCTTCCCGCTGGACCAGCGGCCGACGCTGCTGTGGTACCACGACCACCGGATGGACTTCACCGCCCCCGCGATCTGGCGTGGCCTGGCCGGGATGCACATCGTGCGCGACGACGCCGAGGACGCGCTCGGCCTGCCCGCGGGCCCGCGCGAACTGCCCCTCATGATCGCCGACCGGGCGTTCGCCGCCGACGGCACCCTTGTCTACCCCTCGCTCGACCCCACGCTGCGCGTACGGCCTGGTGTGCGCGAGCCGTATTTCGCCGGAGTCCTCGGCGACGTGATCCTGGTCAACGGCGCCCCGTGGCCCGTGCACGAGGCCGACGCGGCCCGCTACCGGCTGCGCATCCTGAACGCCTCCAACGCCCGGCACTACGAGCTCGAAGCGGTCACCGACGACGGACGCCGGCTCGGCCTCGTCCAGATCGGCGCCGACCAGGGACTCCTGGCGACCCCGGTCACCCACCAGTCGCTGCCGATCGCGCCGGCCGAACGCTACGACGTGGTCGTCGACTTCTCCGGCGTCCCCGTCGGCAGCCTGGTCAGGATGGTCAACCAGCTCGGCTCGGGCCGTACCCGCGACGTGATGGCCTTCCGCATCGCCCGCGGAGCCACCGACGACAGCCGTGTTCCGCGCACGCTCTCCACCGATCTGCCGGCCTGGCGACGGCCGGACGCCGTCAGGGTGCGCGACTTCGCCTTCCGCGCCGGGCAGATGCACGGCGGGCACGGATGGCTGATCGGCGGGCTGCCGTTCGACCCCGCCCGCTCCGACGTCGCCGCCCGTCTCGGCGACGTCGAGGTGTGGCGAGTGGTCGCCGACGTCCACCATCCCGTCCATCTGCACCTGGTCGGCTTCCGGGTGCTCTCGCGCGGCGGCAGGCCGCCGCTGCCGCACGACGCGGGACTCAAGGACACCGTCTCCCTGCGGCCGGGCGAAGCGGTAGAGATCATCACCCGCTTCGACGGCTACCGCGGCCGCTACCTCTTCCACTGCCACAACGCCGAGCACGAGGACATGGGGATGATGGCCAACCTCGAGATCATCTAAAACAACCACTCATGAGTGCCGATCCCGGCACCGTCATCATCGGGGCGCGGTAGGACAGAGGAGGACTCCGAGCCGGCGTACGCGCGCCTGGGCCAGGACACCGTGTCGAATCATGGTCAGGCGGAGGTCTCGCGGAGGACCAGGCAGAGAAAGCCCCAGATGTCCCGGTAGACGCGAAGCCAGTCGGAACGGTTGGTGGTGGCGGCTGCGAGTGCCTGCTCGCTGTCCGGGTCGGACGGGTGGTCCAGTGCCCAGGCGGCCAGTGACCCCCAGCAGGCCCACTCGTAGTCGTCCAGTTCCTGGCGGGTGCTGATGTGCCCGTGGACGGGTGTCCATCCGTCGGCGACCACCTGGTCCAGGGTGGCGGGCAGATCGGTGAGGTTCCCGAGCATCTCGACGGCTTCCTCGGAGGGATCGCCGGTCCAGAATCCCTCGCCGATCAGGACGCGTCCGCCCGGTGCCAGGTGCTTGCGTGCTGCCGCGAGGGTGGGCAGCAGCCCGCCGAAGGCATGTGTGGCCCCGACGCTGAGTACCAGGTCGAAGGGGCGCGAAGAAGCGAACGTCGCGGCGTCCTGGTGGTGCAGGATGAGGCGGTCGTCGACGCCGCTGTCTCGTGCGGCTTCACGAGCCTGGGCAAGTGCATCCGCCGAGACGTCGACGCCCTCGGCGTACAGGCGTGGATGCGTGGCCAGCGCGCGCAGCAGCCATTCCCCGCCGGCGCACCCGAGGTCGAGCACGCGTTCGTCACCACGTGGCAGGCCTTGTTCCAGCAGGCGGCGCACCGAGTCATCGCCGAGTGGGGATTTGATCGGGTGATCGGCATGGGCAATTCTGGACATCCGTTCACGTTCCACCCGCGTAGCCTGGCAGCGCCGGAGATCTTGTGCATCTCATTTCCCCGCGACCACATGCAGGCACACAGGGAGTCTGACGCGCCGACCCGGGCACTGCATCGCGGCATCCGCCCCTGACCGGAAGGAGATCGGTCAGAGGACTGAAACGGCTCACGGGATGGAAACGGCCACGAAACAGCCTGTCGGGTTACCTGAGCTTTCGCCAGGGCCGGAGCCGCTCTGGCCCCATGGCGAAAGGGAAGAAGTGCATGAATGGCAACGGATCGTCAGCCGAGCCGCGACATTCCCGGCGTTCCGCGCTTGGCTTGCTGTGCGCGGTCCCGGTCGCCGCGAGCGGTGTGCTGGTGTCTCCGGCGGCGGCCGGCGCCACCAGCCGGCAGTCCCGCTCCGGGAGAGTGCCCGAGGATTTGCGGCCCGGCGGCAGCTTCGACAGGCATATCAAGGCCCTGGCCGACCGGGATGAGTTCTCCGGAACCGTACTGCTGGCCCATCGGGGCCGGCCCGTGTTGTCGCGTTCCTACGGGATGGCCGACAAAGAGAAGAAGATCCCCAACACGAAGAACACCATCTACGCTCTGGCCTCAGCCTCCAAGCCGTTCACCGGCCTGGCGATCGTTCAGCTCGCCCAACAGGGGAAGATCAAGTTCTACGAGAAGCTGGGCACCTATCTGGACGGCTTCCCGGCGGACATCGCGGCCGTCACCGTGCACCAGATGTTGACCCACACCGGCGGGATGGCCGACCCCAGGAACAGCGACTACGAGGCGAGGATCTACAACGGCGTCGAGGAGCGGACGGCCGAGCTCATGAAACAGGCACGGGAGCAGAAGCTGAGATTCGTGCCCGGCACCCGCAAGGAGTACGCAAGCATGGGGTACGAGGTGCTTGGTGAGATCGTGGCGAAGGTCTCCGGCATGCCGTTCCACGAGTACGTGCGCAAGCACATCTTCCTGCCTGCGGGCATGACCCGCTCGGCCTACTACACCAGACCCCAGTGGTTGGCGGACGAACGCATCGCCCACCCGTACATGCTCCAGGAGGACGGCTCGCGGATCGACGGAGTCCGCCACCTCGACAAGGGCGGCACCGGGATGGTGAAGGGAAGCAACTCGGCACGTGCCTTCATCGGCTCCGGCGGCGGCAACGGCTTCTCCACGGCCCCCGACCTGCTCCGCTTCGCCCTGGCGCTACAGGGCAACAAGCTGCTCAATCGCGCCTACACGGAGTTGTACGTGAACTCGAAGGTCTCCGGCCCTCCGATGAGGGAGGGGCCGGCCGACCCCGCCCGCGGAGAGGGGTTCCACGCGTACGGGCCCACGTCCTCCATCTACAACGACCAGCGATACATCTCCCATGGCGGCGGCATCTCCGGCGGGTCCACGAACTGGAGCATCTACCTCGACATCGACTGGACCGCGATCGTTCTCTGCAACTACGACATCGACGTCGAAGCGATCATCGCCAAGGAGAGAAAGGCCATCACCGACAGCGTGGACTAGCGAGGCCGCGACTCTCCCGATCCAGCCGGCACAAGGCGCATTGCTTCCCGGCGTGTGGCAAGGCGACCATCGCCGCAGCAGGCTGCAGGCTGTTCCGGCCGGTGAGTGGAGTGCGGTAGGCAGCGATCAATCCGATGCCACGACCGCGTGGGTTGGCTTGAGGCGGAGTCCCTGGAGCAGCTGTGAGAGCGCGGCCCAGGTGTCGGCCAGGTCGCTGGGGTTGGTCGACCTGGCCAGCCACAGTGCCGCCTCGTTCATGGCGCCGGACAGCAGGTGGGTGAGCGGTTCGACCGGCTGCGGCGTGATGACTCCTGTTTCGACGAGGGTGGTGAGTGCTTCGGCCAGGTGGCGGGCCGAGGCGGCCTCGTCCAGCGCGCGCCACTCGCTCCATCCCAGTACGGCGGGGCCGTCGATGAGCATGATCTGCTGGACGTCCGGGTCGGTGCTCGCTGCGAGGAAGGCCCGGCATCCGGCCTGCAGCTGCTCCCAGGGGTCGTCCTCGGCGTCGGCGGTCGCGGCCACCTTCTGGGCGACCTCCTGCTGCACCTGTTCGAGGACCGCGCGGAACAGGTCGGCCTTGCCGGTGAAATGGTGGTAAAGGGCGCCCTTGGTGACCCCGGCGGTGTGCACGATCTCCGCCAGGCCGACCGCGGTGTAGCCATGGGTGGCGAACAGCCGCCGGCCCGCGCGCAGCAGGGTGCGCTTGGTCTGCTCGCGCTGGCGGGCCCTAACCCCTTCGGTCATGGCGTTCCCTTCCCAATTGACATACCGATGGTACGTCAATACTGTACCTTCGCATACCGCTGGTATGCGAAAGGGAGTTTCCATGACACTGACCAGCTTCTATCCGGTCATCGCCACTTCGCGGCTGGCCGAGTCTCACGACTTCTACACCCGGCTGTTCGGCTTCCAGACGACCTTCGAGGCGGCCTGGTACGTCAGCCTGCGGCGTCCGGGACCGCCGGCGTACGAACTCGCACTGCTCGACTACACCCACCCGACCATGCCCGAGGGGTATCGCGCGCCGGTGCAAGGGTTGCTGCTCAACTTCGAGGTGGAGAACGTCGATGCCGAGTGGGAACGGCTCGTCGCCCGTGAAGGGCTGCGACCCGAGCTCGAACTGCGCAGCGAGGACTTCGGACAGCGGCACTTCATCGTGGCCGATCCCAATGGCGTCCTGATCGATGTCATCACGCCCATCACACCCACTGATACTTACACCGACCAGTACGTCGGCGCTGATCGACGCCGCGCTGACCGTCATCGCTGAGCGGGGCGTGGCCGGGACGACGCATCGGGAGATCGCCCGCGCCGCGGACGTGCCGCTGGGGTCGATGACCTACCACTTCACGTCCCTGGAGGAGGTGCTCACCGAGGCGTTCACCCGGCACGCCGACTCGGTGGCCCGCGTCTTCGACGAGCGGCTGAGTGCCGCCCAGGACCGCGACGCGGCGGTCGAGGCCGTCATCACGCTGGTGTCGGACGACGTGCTCGGCTCACAGCGCGACCTCGTCCTCACTGTGGAGCTGTACGTGGCCGCGGCGCGCAACCCGGCCCTGAGGGCCGTCACCCAGGCCTGGATGGCGCGCAGCCGCCAGGCGCTGGAACGCCACTTCGACGCCACCACCGCCCGGGAACTGGACGCGCTCATCGAAGGCCTGACGCTGCACAGCGCCCTGTCGACCGACCCGATTGCGCCCGAGCAGATCCGCCACGCCATCCACCGGTACCTGCGCTGATCCCGCCACTTCGTGATCGGAAAGCCTGCTTCGGCCAGGACACGGTCGTCCGCGCCGGTTCCTCACCCTGGCTCACCGAACTGGCGTGGCTGATCGCCGCTGCCAGGCCCCCAACGACGGCCTGGAGCAAGGCCAATCGCACCAGTCCGGTCGTCAGCACCGGTATTCCGACGAACCAGCAGCGTAGGCGCGGTGGGTGTTCGGGTCCGAGCTCTCATGGCCAGGATCAGTCGAGTACCTCAAGCAGGTGGGCCGCGTATGCGCGGGGGTGGGTCGTGTTGCCGTTGTGACCCCCTGGAAACTCGGCGAGGTTCTTGCCGAGAAGGGCTGCCAGCTCAACGGCGCATCGGTAGGCGAAGGTGGTGCGCGGGGTCGTCCGGCCGTGTGCGGGAACGATGCGGACCGTGGTGTCCTTCAACGCCGAATAGTCGACGGTGTCGCGGGCGAACGCGGTGAAGTCGTGCTCGATGAGGAAGCCGAAATTGACCACCCGCTGCGGGGTGAGCGGCTGCGGCGTCAGGTCGGGTTCCGCGTTCGCGTTGGACAGGTCGATGCCGAGCGATCTGGCGACGGCTTTGAAGGCGGCTGCCACACCATCACGACGGTAGACCTGCTGGATCCCGGCCAGCTCGCGTTCGTAGCGCAGGCGCTGTACGGCGGGCAGCAGCAACGGCGCGGAAGGCTCATGGGCGACGAGCATGCCGACCTGCGCCGGGTGACCGATCGCCAGGTGAAGCCCGATGACCGCGCCGATACCACAGCCGAGCATGCGGACAGGTTGATCGGTGAGCTCGGCCAGCAGGTGGTGGAGATCGTCCGCGTGTTCCGTCACCGTGGCACCGGCTCCCCGCACGTCCATGGCGCTGCGAGACAGTCCGCGCCGGTCGTAGGTCACCACGGTGTAGTCATCGACGAGCCGGTCGACGAGGTCGACGCTGTAGCCGGCGTCGCCCTCACCGCTCTGGGAGATCACCAGCATCGGGCCAGTGCCGCGCTTCTCGTAATAAATCCTCATTGCGATCACAACGCTAGGCTGTGTGCCTGCTGGTGCGAATCAGTAACAAGACTGGCGTTGACGTATCAGTAAGGAGATGCGTTGCTCCACGGACGCGAGGCCGAGCGTGCGGTCATCGACCAGTTGCTGCTCGAGGCCCGCGCCGGGCGCAGCGGAGCTGTCGTGGTGCGCGGTGAGGCGGGGATCGGCAAGAGCGCGCTGCTGAGCTACGCGGAGAACGCCGCCGCGGACATGCGGATCCTGCGCGGCGTGGGCGTGGAGACCGAGGTCGGGCTGGCCTTCGCTGGATTGCACCTGCTGCTCGGCTCGTTCGCCGACCGGCTCACCGCCCTGCCGCCCCTGCAGGCGGCGGCGCTGCGCGGGGTGTTCGGGCTGACCGACGCCCAGCCCGCTGAACGGTTCATGGTCGGGCTGGCCACCTTGTCGCTGCTCAGTGAGCTGGCCGAGGACCGCCCGCTGCTGTGCGTGATCGACGACGCGCACTGGCTGGATCAGGCCTCCGCGGACGCGCTGCTGTTCGCCAGCAGACGCCTCGACGCGGAAGGCATCGCGATGATCTTCGCCGTCCGCGACGGGGTGCCGTTCACCGCGCCCGGCCTGCTCGAACTGCGGCTGCGCGGGATCTCCAGGACGGCCGGCGCCGCCCTGCTGGCCGAGCACTCGGCGGGCCTGGCGCCACACGTACGCGACCAGATCCTGGACGAAGCCCAGGGCAACCCGCTGGCCCTGCTTGAGCTGCCGGGCGCGCTGACCGCGGCGCAGCGGGCGGGAGAGCTGCCCGTCGAGACCTTCCAGATGGGTACCCAGCAGCTGTCCGGCCGGTTGGAGGAGCAGTTCGCCCAGCGGGTGCGCGCGCTGCCTGTCAGGTCGCGGCTGCTGGTGCTGATCGCCGCCGCGGAGGAGAGCGGCGCGCTGGACGTGGTCCTGGCCGCAGGGGAGTTCCTCGGGGCCGGCCTCGACGACCTGGAGCCGGTGGAGGTGAGCGGCCTGATCGGATTCGTGGACGGCCGCCTCACCTTCCGCCACCCTCTGGTGCGATCGGCCGCTTACCGGGAGGCGACGGTCACCAGACGGCTTGCCGTACATCGGGCTCTTGCCAATGTGCACGGCGCGCGCGGCGATCTGGACCGCCGCGCCTGGCACCTGAGCGCCGCCGCGATCGGCCCTGACGAGGACCTCGCGGCCGATATGGAGCGCATCGCGGAGGAGGCCTCCGTACGTGGTGGGCATGCCGCCGTCTCGGCCGCCTACCAGCGCGCCGCGCAGCTCACGCCCGACCTGGAACGGCGGGCAGAGCGGCTGGCCCGCGCCGCCGAGGCCGCGGCGGACGCCGGTCAGACCCAGCTGGCCGCCGCCTTGGACGAGCAGACCGTCGCCTGCACCAGCCGGCCCGGCGTCCTGGCGCGCCTGGCCAGGATGCGGATCACCATCGCCCAGGAGCAGGAACACGGCTCGCAGGCCGTGGAGCTGGCCCAGGTGGCCGACCATATCGCCGAGGAGGCGCCTGGCGAGGCCGCGTTCCTGTTCCTCAATGCCGTCGCCTCCGCGTGGTCGGCAGGAGACCTGCCCGCCATCACCGACCTGGCCGCGCGTGCCTCGGCTCGATCACGCGATCCCCTTCTGACCAGCGCCACGACCGCGATCGCGCAGTTGGCCGGCGACGCGACCGCTCCCTTGCTCGAACTCATCGACACGGTCAGGGGCGGCCAGGAGCGCGGCCCACGAGAGCGGCTGATCCTGCACTCGTGGCTGGTCTGGCTGGCCGATGTCGAGGCCTCCCACGACGAGGGCGTCGCCATCGTGCGGGATTGCCGCGCCCAAGGCGCCATCGGCGCGCTCCCGAAAGCGTTGCTCTATGTGGGTCGCGCCCAGCTGCTCCTCGGGCGGTACAGAGATGCGGCGGTCACCGCGTCCGAAGGGCTGCGCATCGCTGAGGACACAGCGCAAAACCACTACGCCAGGCACCTGGCCGGGGTGCTGGCCTGCGTGGCGGCGATCCAGGGCGACGAGGCGCGATGCCGCGAGCTCACCGACGACATCCTGCGCCGCGGCATCACGGAGAGCGGGATCGAGTGCTGGGACGCCCGCAATCTCCTCGATCTCAGCCTGGGCCGCTACGACGACATCCTGCAGGGGGTGCAGCGGAGCGTGGAGGACGTCTCGGGCGGCCTGTTCGCCATGAACCGCACCTACGCCCACCACGCCGGTTACGTCGAGGCGGCCGTCCGCGCCGGACGGCCTGACCTGGCTGCCCAGCCGTGTTCGCGTCTGACCGCCTGGGCGCGGACGACGGAGCAGCCGTGGGTCACCGCCATCGCCCTGCGCTGCCAGGCGCTCGTCGCCGAGGGCGAGGAGGCGGAGCAGCTGTTCGCGCAGGCCGTACAGCTGCATGGGGTCAGCGTGGTGCCCTTCGAGCAGGCCAGAACAGAGTTGCTCTACGGCGAGTGGTTGCGGCGCGGCCGCCGCCGCGCCGAGGCCCGCCCCCACCTTCGCGCCGCGCTGGACATCTTCCTCCGCCTGGGCGCCGCCCCCTGGGCCGAGCGGGCGTCGTCCGAGCTGCGGGCCACCGGCGAGACCCCGCCGGCCCGCGAGCAAGCCCCCGACCTGCTGGCGCACCTCACCCCGCAAGAGCTTCAGGTGGTACGGCTGGCCGCCGCGGGCATGAGCAATCGCGACATCGCCGCGCAGATGTTCCTCAGCCCTCGTACGGTCAGCCACCACCTGTACAAGGCCTATCCCAAGCTCGGGGTCGCCTCCCGCCACGAACTCGCCCGCATGGACCTTCGGTAACGCGACAGATTCGGCGCACAGGGGTCGCTGCCTAGCGTCATCGGCATGGCGAACCACGAAACCGACCGGGTCGTGGCAGAGGACGTGCCAGGCATCGTCATCGAGATCAAGGATCCCGGCGGCGATCAGATCTGATGCGGTGTCGTGTCAGCGACCGCGTCAGTACGGCGACGGCCCGGTATCAGCGCGGTCGGCGATGGTGGACGCCATGAACGGTTCAGCGATGGCCGCCTCGGGGCTGGTCTCGCAGCTCGAACACTGTGCGCAAGGAGATTCATGATGGGACAGAACAACAGCGGCTTCTCCAAGACCGGGCTGTACAGACTGCGCGAGGTGCTGGCACGGCATGTCGATTCCGGGAAGATCCCCGGGGTCGTCGCCCTGGTCAGCCGGGGCGACGAGACCCACGTCGAAGCGCTCGGGACGATGCGGCGTGACGGTGGTGCGCCGATGCGCCGGGACACGATCTTCCGGATGGCCTCCACGTCCAAGCCGGTCGCGATGGCGGCGGCGATGGTCCTGCTCGACGAGTGCCGGCTGCGGCTGGATGACCCGGTGGAGCAGTGGCTGCCGGAGCTCGCCGACCGCCGGGTGCTGAAGCGGATCGACAGCCCGCTGGACGACACCGTGCCGGCGCGGCGGCCGATCACCGTACGGGACCTGCTGACCTCCACGTTCGGGCTCGGCATGGACATGACGTCGCTGGGCACTCCGATCATGAACGCGGTCTTCGAGCAGGGGCTCACGCCCAATCTGCCGGAGCCGATGCCCGAGCCGGATGAGTGGATGCGCCGTCTGGGCGCGCTTCCGCTGATGTACCAGCCCGGCGAGCGCTGGCAGTACCAGATCAGCCACGATGTGCTCAGCGTGCTCGTCGCCAGGGTCACGGGCCAGTCGTTCGAGTCGTTCCTGCGTGAGCGCATCTTCGAGCCGCTGGGGATGAAGGACACCGCCTTCCACGTGCCCGCCGACCAGATCGACCGGCTGCCGACCCTGTATGCACCCGACCCGCAGACCGGTGAGTTCCACGTGTGGGACGAGGCCAAGGGGGGACGGTGGAGCCGGCCTCCGGCGTTCCAGGGCAGCGGCGGCGGGCTGGTCTCCACCGCCGATGACTACCACGCCTACTTCCGGATGCTGCTCAATGGCGGGATGCACGGCAGCGAACGGATCCTGTCCCGGCCCGCCGTCGAGCTGATGACCACCAACCGCCTCACGCCCGAGCAGCAAGCCGCCCGGCACGCCATGGCTGTCGACAACGTTCACATCTCCTTCGGCCAAGGGCAGCACGGCGGCTGGGGCTTCGGGATGGCGGTGCGCACCCACCGCGGCGACTACGCGCCCGTCGGCCAGTTCGGCTGGGACGGCGGAAGCGGCACCTCGACCTACGCCGACCCGCACAACCAGCTCACCGGCATCCTGCTCACCCAGGTCGGAGCGTCCGCCCCGAATTCTGTGCGGCTGATGCACGACTTCTGGACCACGCTCTACCAGGCGATCGACGACTGACACCGAGCCCGCGCCCGGCACGCCCGCCGTCAACCCGACGGTCACCATCCGTCCGTTCGATTCAACACTTCAGACCAGATTCAAAGGAGCACACCACCATGTCGATCACCCTTACCGACCAGGACAAGAGCACCCTGCGCACCGCCGCCTACGGCGCCGTCTGGCTGATGTCCGCCGCCGATGCCACCGGCAAGCCCCACAAGGCCGCCACCGAAGGCTCCATCGCCCTGGCCTCCGCCACCGGGCTGGTCGGGCACGTGCTCGCCGACTATCCCAAGGACATGAAGCTGGACAGCAAGTCCGTAGCCATGATCGCCGACCAGGTGCTGCCGGCCCTGACGGCGGCCATGATCCTGCTCGACAAGCAGGATCCGGCAGAGGCCGGCAACTTCCGCAGCACCGTCCTCGTCGCCGTCGAATCGGCCGCCCGGACCCACCAGGGCCAGCCCAGCCCCACCGTGGCTGACATGATCCGCAAGATCACCGAGGCCCTCGGCGCCGCTTGATGGGATGTCGGCCTGCGCCGCTACCGCTTGTCACGGGGTCCTGTCCGGACCCTGTGACGCGCCGCCACTTCGCGTGCTCCGCCAGCCGACGCTGATCTGGCCAGTACACCCGCGCCGGCGATGGCTTCCCCGATGACGATAACCGACCAAAGGGATACACATGTCAACCTCGCAACGGCGAGGGTCTCTCGCCGCAGTCACACTCGTGACCGCGCTCGTGGTCACCGGTGCTCCCGCCGCGTCCGCGACGGCGGAGCCGAAGATCAAGGTCTCCGATGGGGTGACGCAGCCGGTCTTCTCCTACACCGACGCCATCCGTGAACACGTCCGGGTGCAGTCGCCGGTCGACAGTGACGGCGACGGCAAGAAGGACCTGATCCGGGTGGACATCATCCGGCCGAAGGAGTCCGCCGCCGGGCTCAAGGTCCCGGTGATCATGCAGGAGACCCCGTACTACGACGACCCAGGCGTCGGCTACGAGGTCGAGAAGAAGACCTACGACGCGGACGGGAACGTGACGAAGTTCCCGATGTGGTACGACAACTACTTCGTGCCCCGCGGGTACGCGTTCGTGTCCGTCGACATGATCGGCACCCGGTTGTCCGAGGGCTGCCCGACCTCCTACGGCGCCCCCGACGTGCTGGGCGGCAAGGCGGTCGTCGACTGGCTGAACGGCCGGGCGACCGCCTACGACGATCAGGGCGCACCGGTCAAGGCAGCCTGGACCACTGGACGCACCGGGATGATCGGCCACTCCTACGAAGGAGCACTCGGCGCCGCCGTCGCCGGCACCGGCGTGCAAGGGCTGGAGACGATCGTGAACATCGCCGGCTATACCAGCGGGTACGAGAACACGCGCATCAACGGTGTCCTGACCTGGTTCAAGGACGCGGCGGCATGGCAGTCCGAGCGGGTTGACAAGGATCCGGCGGAGAAATGCGCGGCGGTGCGCCAGAAGCTGCGCGAAGACTCCGACGACGCCACCGGCAACTACAACGCCTACTGGTACGAGCGCAATTACCGGAACGGTCCGATCTCCAAGGCGCGCAACATCCGCGCCAGCGTCTTCGCGGTGATGGGCATGCAGGACCGCAACGTGGTGAGCAACCAGATCCCCGAGTGGTGGGCCCTGCTGCCCTCCGACGTCCAGCGCAAGATGTGGGTGACTCAGTACGGGCATCTCGAGCCGTTCTGGGCCCGCCGCGAGGTGTGGGTGGACACCCTGCACCGGTGGTTCGACCATGAGCTGATGGGCGTGGCCAACGACATCCTGCGCCGGCCGCGCGTCGATGTGCAGCTCGGCCCGGACCGCTGGATCACCCAGGCCGACTGGCCGGCACCGACACGGACGACGACCCTGCGACCGCAGCAGGACGGCTCCCTGGGCCGCACGCCCTCGACCGGCACCGGCGACTATCTCGACACCGCCCAGACCGAGGTCGCGATGGCCGACGACCCCGCCACCGCCAACCCCCACCGGCTGGCCTACCTGACGTCGCCGCTGAAGAGCGCGATGCGGCTGTCCGGAACGCCGTCGGTGAGCCTGCGCCTCAAGCTCGACAAGCCGACCGCCAACCTGGGCGTCCTGCTCGTCGACTACGGCACCGACACCCGCATCAACTACCGCGAAACCGGCCAGGGCCGCGCGCAAGGCCTCAAGTTCATCGGCGGCGAAACCTGCGTCGGTCAGAGCACCGCCGACGACGACGGCTGCTACCTCCGGGCCGGCGACAACACGGCGACCTCCGGCTTCAACGTGGTCACCCGAGGAATCCTGGACGCGCAGAACCACAAGTCGCTCAGCCGCCAGGCACCGCTGACGCCCGGCAAGCCGTACCAGATCACCTGGAATATGCTGCCGCAGGACTACGAGTTCAAGGCCGGACACCGGCTCGGCCTGGTCCTGACCGGAACCAACGACGACTTCAACTCCAACGTGGACGGCACCGGCACCGGGGACGACGTCGAACCCGGCACCGGGGCCAAGGTCACCATCGACCTGGCCGGCACCTCGATCTCGCTGCCGCTGGTCACCGGCACGCCCATCAAGAAGTAGAAGATCGACGTCCGCGTACGGTCGCGGCCAGTGCGGTCGCGACCGTAGGCATGACGTCCCGAGCACGGCACCCGTTCAGAAACTTGTACGCGCGGGCCAGGTCACCGGCAA
Source organism: Nonomuraea sp. NPDC049400 (assembly GCF_044466425.1). NCBI lineage: Bacteria > Bacillati > Actinomycetota > Actinomycetes > Streptosporangiales > Streptosporangiaceae > Nonomuraea > Nonomuraea sp. NPDC049400. The sequence goes on along the minus strand of NZ_JBITMP010000015.1, from coordinate 55,971 downwards.
CCGGTGTACGCCGTAGACCAGCATGTCCGAGCGCATGGGCACTTCCTCGGCAGGCACCGCGAGGCGCAGCCCCGGCAGCCGGTCGAGCAGTGCCGGCAGGGCGATGCGCATCTCGTTGCGGGCGAGCTGCTGGCCCAGGCACTGGTGGATGCCGTGTCCGAACGTCAGGTGGCCGGTCGCGTCCCGGGTGATGTCCATGATCCCGGGATCGGCGAACCGCAGCGGGTCCCGGTTGGCGGCGGGCAGGGAAACCGTCACCGTCTCACCCGCCTTGATCGTGTGACCGTCGAGCTCCACGTCCTCCAGCGCCGTCCGTACCATGAAGTCGACCACTGTGAGATAGCGCAGCAGTTCCTCCACCGCGCCCGGCACCAGTGCGGGGTCGCGGCGCAGCGCGGCGAGCTGGTCGGGGCTGCCGAGCAGGGTGAACGTGCCCAGGGCGAGCATGTTGGCCGTCGTCTCGTGCCCGGCCACGAGCAGCAGCATGGCCACGCCGGCCAGCTCCTCCTCGGTGAGCTCCCCGCCGGACGTCAGGCCGCTGATCAGGTCGTCGCCCGGTCGGGCCCGCTTGTCGGCCACCAGGGCGCGCACGTACGCGTTCAGCTCGTTCATCGCCTGCTGCTTCTGCTCAGTGGTGACATCTAACGCCACGAGCGTCGCCGACTGCCGCCGGAAGCTCTCGCGGTCGGCGTACGGGACGCCGAGCAGCTCGCAGATCACCAGGCCGGGGATCGGCAGCGCGAAGTCGCGCACCAGCTCGGCGGGCGGACCGGTACGCAGCATCGCGTCGAGCGTGGAGGCGGTGATCTCGGCGATCCGCGGTTCCAGCACTTTCATGCGGCGCACAGTGAACTGGCCGGTCAGCAGCCTGCGGTAGCGGGTGTGCTCGGGCGGGTCCAGGCGGACGAAGAACGCGGGCGGCCGGCGCATGGCCAGATGCCGCCCGATCTGCGGCGTCGTCGGATGGTGGAGCTCGGGTCTGGTGCTGAAGCGGCTGTCGCCCATCACGGCACGGGCCGCCGCGTAGCCGGTCACCAGCCAGCCGAGGTGGCCGTCGGCGTACCGCAACCTGCGGACCGGGGCCTCCTCACGCCACTTCTCCAGCTCCTGCGGCGGATCTAGGGGGCGCTGGCGCCGGGTGGGCATGGTGACCGGAGGGGACGCGGCATCGCTCATGTCGAACTCCTCGTGGATCGCTTCTGGTCGCTGCCACTTGTCCCACCAACATCCATCACCGGAGGCGGCCCATCAATGGCAACGGCCAGGGGAGTGCCTCTGCCCGTGCCGCCGCCTCCGGGTGGGCGGTCGGGCTTGAGGTGTCGCGTTCAACTGATTGCCTGGTAGGCGGTGGTCCAGAAGTCGCGGTGCAGGCGCGGTGTGTGGGCCGAGTCCATGGCGCTCTGGGTCAGCAGGATGCCCGTCAGGCCTTCTGCCGGGTCGGCGTAGGCGGTGGTGCCCAGTCCGCCGTCCCAGCCGAACTGGCCCGGCGAGGCCAGGTCGCGGCGGTGGGTACGGACCGCCATCCCGAAGCCGAACCCGCCGTGCCGGCCGAAGTGGTCGCCGAACGCGTCCTTCTCGACCTTCTGCCCCGGCGTCAGGTGGTCCATCGTCATGAGCTCGACCGAGGCCCGCGACAGAACCCGCTCGCCGCCCAGGGTCCCCTTGTTGAGCAGCATCCGGTAGAACGCGTGGTAGTCGTCCACGGTCGACACCAGCCCGTCGCCGCCCGCCTGGAACATCGGCGGCCTGCTGTACTTCCCGTCGGCGGCCTCGTCCCACACCACCAGCTCGCCGGTCTCGGGGTGGTGCGCGTAGCTGGTCGGCAGCCGGTGGATCCGGTCGGCGGGCACGTGGAAGCCGGTGTCCTTCATGCCGAGCGGGGCGAACAGCCGCTCGCGCAGGAACTCCTCCAGCGACTGCCCGGTCACCCTGCCGACGAGCACGCTGAGCACGTCGGACCCGACGTGGTACTGCCACAGCTCGCCCGGCTGATGCATCAGCGGCAGCGTCCCGAGCCGCCGGATCCACTCCTCCGGCCCGAAGCCCGGTGAGGTGGTGTCCAGGCCGAGCTCGCGGATGGCGGTCTGGATCGGGTACGTGTCCGGTGCCGCCAGCACGACGCCGAACCCGAAGGTGAAGGTCAGCAGGTCGCGTACGGTGATCGGCCGGGCCGCGGGCACCGTCTCGTCCAGCGGGGCGTCGATCCGGGCGAGCACCCGGCGGTTGGCCAGCTCGGGCAGCCACTCGTCGACCGGGTCGTCCAGCCGCAGCCGGCACTCCTCGACGAGGATCATCACCGCCGTGGCCGTGACCGGCTTGGTCAGCGACGCCATCCGGAAGATCGTGTCCCGCCGCATCGGCTCGGCGCCGCCCGCGTGCATCGTGCCCATCGCCTCGACGTGCGTGTCGTCGCCCCGGCTGACCAGCGCGACCAGGCCGGGGACCGCGCCGGACTCGACATGGCCGCTCAGCACGTCGCGCATCCGGCGCAGGCCCGCCTCGGACAGTCCGGCGCGCTGGTGCTCCTCCAACCGCCCCTGAGTCTCCCAAGCGCCTTTGTTGTCCCAGGTGCCCTTCATGTCCCAGCTGGTGACCTTCGACATGGCCCAACATCCTTTCCGCGTATGCCGTTCTCGCTATGCGCACACTGTACTCACAGCGGAACGATGTACGCAACCTCGGGCCCTGTCACCGCAGCAGGAGAAGGACCAGCAACCCCACCCCGAGCACCAGGTCCAGCACGCCGCACCACTCGGCGAACGACCGTGTGACGATCTTGTTCGCCCGCCAATGCAGGGCATCCCACGCAGCGTGACCCAGCAGCCCGATCGCCACGAGATAACCCGCAACCGTGGCGGGAACGGAGAGCGCCACCAGACCGAACGCCATGAAGGCGAACGCGCCCGGGGACTGCAGCGCGTACAGGCGAGGCCTGCGTAACGGCCCGTTGAGCAGGCCCACCGCGGCGAGGACGATCACGACGACGGCCAGCGCGGGCCACGGGTCGATGTCGAGCGTGCGCAGGACCACAACCGTCGACATCGCCGCGATCGCGACCACCCACGTGATGCGAGGCCTGTCGACCACGGCGAGAAACAGGTAGCCCGTGGCGGGCAGGACGAACAGGATCAGGTACTCCAGGCCGTCGCCGACGTCGGCAAGGCTGATTGCCGCGCAGGCGAGCGCCAGCCAGGTCGGCCAGCGCCGGCCTGACGCGAGCGCCGCACGTAGCCACCAGGGCTTTCCTGCGACGTCGCCGTCGCCCGTCAGGTCTGTGGCCGCGCCCGGGGCGCGGGAAGGTGGAATCATGGCCAAACTGTGAACCCCACCCGTTCGGCACACCACCATCGCGGCGCGACAGGTCCGAAATTGTGGGATCCCGGTCCTTCGGGCCTGGGTTGGGCGATGGGCCGGCTAAAGATCGCTAGAGGCTGCCGAAATCAGGAAGGGTGATCGAACCGTCCTCGGCGAGGGGGATCCCGGGGTTGTGCGCGATCTCCCAGGCGTGGCCGTCCGGATCGACGAAGGCGCCGGCGTAGAACCCGATGGCGTTGATGGCCGCGGGCTTGGTGACGGTCCCGCCGGCCCCCTCCACTGCCGCGAGCAGAGCATCAACCTCCGCATCGGACCGGACGTTGTGCGCCAGGACGATCCCGCCGAAACCGACCGCCGGCCCAGGCTCCAGGCCGCAGTCCTCCGCCAGTTTGTCGCGGCCCCACAGGATCAGCCCCAGGCCCCCGGCCTGGAAGAAGACGGTCTCCTGGACTTCTTGCCCCCGCCAGCCCAGGGCCTGGTAAAAGCCCTTGGCGCGAGCGAGATCGGAGACCCCCAGCGTGACCAGAGTAATTCGCTGTTCCATGCGATCACGCTACTCCGCGTGGTAATGGCCTACCATGCCCCTGATCGTGGGCTTCGCGGTCCTTTCGCCGCCAGATCGAGAAGCATGTCTTGCGTTCTGACGTCCTGGGGTCATCACCGCCGCCCGCCGAACTCCCAGTTGTGCACCTCGATGTCGGCGTACCGGTCCGGGGTCAGGATGGCGCGTGCCGTGTCCGGGTCCGGCGCCCGGAGCAGCGCCGCCGTGCCAAGCCAGGTGGCGCCGTCGTCGGACAACAGCGGCCCGTAGGCGATCAGCCCGTCCTTGCCGGGCGGCACGGCGAGGTCGGCAGCCGGCCCCGTGCCGAGGCCGAGCACCAGGTACCGGTTGCCGCCGGTCCGGCCGCCGGGGAAATCCCACATGGTGCCCCCCAGGGTGTTGCGCCATCGTCGCAGCAGCACGTCCCGGTAGACGCCGGCCTGGTAGTTCGGCTCGTCGAAGGCGAACGCACGGGCGGCGACGGGATCGGGCAGGTCGACGATGTGCACGCTGCCGGTGGGTGTCTCGCCGTCGCCGGCGAAGGTCGGACCCCGGGCGATCATCTCCTTGGCGTACCGGTCCATGTAGGACCAGTGCTCTTCCAGCAGCTCGTCGCGCAGCGGTACGGAGCCGGGCCGGTCGCGGTGGTAGCAGAAGAACTCCATGCCCATAGTCTCCACCCCGCCGACGGATCGCGTCGCACAAGATCAATGCGCCGTGACGGACGTAGGTCAGCGAGGGTCACCGACGCCGGCCTGCAGGAGTTTGGCGAGGAGCGTGCTCAGCTGGCCGCGCTCGTCGTCGGTGAGAGCGTGGAAGGTGTCCTCAAGGAAGGCTGGGATCGAGGCCTGGGCCGCGGCGAGGCGTTGTCGGCCTGAGTCGGTGATGGTGACGGCGTAGGAGCGGCGATCGTGGGGGTTGCGCTCCCTGCGGACCTGGCCTGCCCGCTCCAGGTCGTCGCAGATGCCCACCATGACGCTGCGATCGATCCGCAGCTCCTCGCTGAGCGTCTGCTGAGAGCAGGGGCCGACGGCATCGAGCATCTGGAGCACGAGGTGTTGCCCGACTCCGAGCCCTTCCCTGGCGGCGTGCACGTCGGCGGCGCGGGCCACGGCGGCCGAGGCCCGGCACAGCGCGATGTCCAGCCGCTCGGCGACGAGTTGCGGAAAGTAGGCCGTCCCGCGGTCCGTCGTCCTGTTCGTCGTCGCCATCGCTCTCCTCTTCCGTGAGCCGTCATTCTATCTCTGCTCAGACTGTTTGACGACAGATGATTTGCTGTCATACGGTCTCGATCGTCTGTCCACCAATTGTTTGCACGCAGATGGAGAGTGATCGTGACCCGAACCGATGGCCGCCGGCAGGCGGCCCTGGTGGTGCTGTGCGCCGCGGTGTTCCTGGACTCGATGGACCTGTCGTTGATGGGCGTGGCCCTGCCCGCCATCGGAGGCGATCTGTCGCTGCCGGAGAGCACCCTGCAGTGGCTGATGTCCGGTTACGCGGTTGCCTACGGCGGGTTCCTGCTGCTCGGCGGCCGGATTGCCGACCTGTTCGGCCGGCGCCGGGTGTTCCTGCTGGCGCTGGCGGTGTTCGCGGCGGCGAGCCTGGCCGGCGGGCTCCTGTCCGCGGGATGGCCGCTGGTCGTCACCCGGGTGGTCAAGGGGGTGGCGGCCGCGCTCACCGCTCCGGCGGCGCTGTCGCTCATCACCACCACCTTCGCTGAGGGCCCGCAGCGCAACCGGGCGCTGGGGGTCTACTCCCTGGCCGGCGCGACGGGATACACCTCAGGGCTGATCGCCTCCGGCCTGCTGACCGAGATCAGCTGGCGGCTGGTGTTCTTCCTGCCGGTCCCGGTCGCCCTGCTTGTGCTGGCCGTGGCACCGCTGGTGCTGCCGCGTGACCCTCAGACGCCGGCGGCACGTGAAGGGTTCGACGCCGCCGGCGCCGTCGCGGTCACCGGCGGTGTGCTGCTGTCGGTGTTCGCGCTGACGGAGAAGAGCTGGCCGGCCGGTGTAGTGGCCGTGTTGCTGCTGGGCGCCTTCGTCGTCATCGAACGCCGGCGGCCCGCGCCGCTCGTACCGCTGGAGGTGTTCAGGTCCGGTACGGTGGGCGCCGCCAATCTCGCGGCGCTGGCCTGGGCGTGCGCGACGATCGGCTGGCAGTTCGTCGCCGTCCTGTATCTGCAGCAGGTGCTCGGCCACACCGCGCTGGCCACGGGACTCGGGATCGTCCCGATGGGCCTGGCCATCGTCATCACCGCCAACCTGGCCGGCAGGCTGATCAGCCGGTGGGGCCTGGGGCGGGTGGCCGCCGCCGGGATGCTGGTCCAAGGGGCGGGCATCCTGCTGTTCCTGCGGGCCGGGGCCACGGGTGACTACGTCACGATGCTGCTGCCTGCGCTGATCGTCCACGGCATCGGCAACGGGCTGTCGTTCCCGAGCCTCAACGTCGCCGCCGTCGCCGGCCTGCCGGATGAGCGGCAGGGCCTGGCCTCAGGGCTGGTCACCTCGGCCGTCCAGATCGGCGCGGGGATCGGCGTGGCGGTGTCGGCCGTCGTCATGACCCTCGGCGATTCCGTGCTGGCCGGTTACCGGCTGGCCTTCCTGGTGGCGGGAGGCTTCTCCCTGTTGGGCGCCTTCATCGCGTACTCCGGCCTGCGCGCACGCCACGCTGCATCAACCACGACCACTGCCTGAGGGAACACATCATGACGCTGGATCTCACCCCCGACGAACTGCTGAGCACCACCCGCGCCGTACGCAAGCGCCTCGATTTCACCCGCCCTGTGCCGCGCGAGCTCATCGAGGAGTGTGTGGACCTGGCCGTGCAGGCGCCGACGGGGCGTAACCGGCAGCGCTGGCATTTCCTGGTGGTCACCGAGCCCCGGCAACGGCGGGCCGTGGCTGACATCTTCCTGCGCGCGCTGCCCTTGGCGACCGGGCAGCCGTTGACCGAACGCGACGTCCGGCGCATGAACTATCACCCCGGCTCCACCGAGCGGGTCTTCGACGGCCTGCGCCACCTGGCCGACAACATCCACCGTGTGCCCGCCTTCGTCATCCCCGGCGTGGAAGGGCGGACGGACCACGCCCCGGCGGCCGTGCAGGCGGGGGCGTGGGGATCGATCCTGCCCGCTGTCTGGAGCTTCATGCTGGCTGCGCGGGCGCGCGGTCTGGGCACGGTGTGGACCACCGCGCAGGGGCCGCTCGAACGAGAGCTGGCCCGGGAGCTCGGGGTGCCGTACGACGAGATCATGCTGGCGGCGTTCATCCCGCTGGCCTTCACCATCGGCACCGACTTCAAGCCCGCTCCCCGTATCCCGCGGGAGGAGGTCCTGCACTGGGACCGGTGGTGAGCGCTCCGCCCTGACCCTGGGTGGAGGCCCGGCAGGCCCGGGACCCGTCACCCGGCGAGGGCGCCCCGGAGGAACTCGACGATCTCCGCCCGCGCGGCCTTGGCTTGCGGCACCACGCCCGGCATGCTGAGGAACGCGTGCGTCGCTCCGGGATATTCGGTGAGCCGCGCGGGCGTCCCGGCCGCTCGCAGCCGTTCGGCGTAACAGCGGCCGTGATCGGCCAGCGGGTCAACGGTCGGCACCACCACGAGCGCCGGGGCGAGCCCGCTCAGGTCGTCGGCATACAGCGGCGACACCGTACGAGGATCCGTTCCCGGCGGAACGGCGAGCCGCTGGAGCAGCCGCATCTGCGTCATGGTGAGGGTCGGGCTGTCGGCGTACCGGCTCATCGAGGCGTGGTCGAACCCCGCCGAGGTCAGGTCGACAGCGGGGTTGACCAGCACCTGCGCCTTGAGGTGCAGGCCGGCCTCTCTCGCCCGGATCGCGGCCAGGGCGGTGACCATCGAGCCGGTGCTCTCACCGAAGACCGCGGTCCGTGCCGGGTCGACTCCCCACTGCTCGGCGTGCCGCACCACGTGCCGGAGCACGTCCCAGCCGTCGTCGACGGCCGCCGACAGGGGAGTCTCCGGGTCGAGGAGGCGGTGCTCCACCGAGACCACGACCGCGGGCAGCCGCGCGGCGAGGCGGCTGTTGACCCAGTCGCTCTGCACCGCAGTGCCCACGAACCCGCCTCCGTGCACGTGGAGCACGAGCGGCAGGCCGGCGCCTTCGCCGCCGAGCCCGGGCGAGGGCCGGTGCACCCGGACCCGGAGCCCGCGGCCGGGCAGCGCCACCTCCCGCCACTGGATCGTGGCGCCGCGGTCCGGAAACCCGGTGATCAGCCGCGCCAGACGGGACGCCCGCTTGCGGTTCACCGCGTCGCGGAAGGCGACCAGGTCCTCGGCCGTCATCGCCGACAAGTCCGGCTCCTTTCCCAGGGCGTGCAGCAACCGGATGCCCAGCGGCGGCCGCTCCGTACCGTTGACCTCGCTCATGTGTGTCTCCTCAGTTTCGCTACCTGAAGTATCGATACCAACGGTAGCGTAATAGGTTAATGTGTGGGCATGACCCGAGCGACCACATCCGCCAGACCACCCGGTCGCCCGCGCTCCGGCGTCAACGCCGTGGTCTTCGCCGCAACGTTGAGCACGGTCCACGAGCTGGGCTACGCGCGTGCCACCGTCGACCGCATCGCCGCCGCGGCCGGCGTCGCGAAGACGACGATCTACCGCCGCTGGCCGTCGAAGGGCGCGCTGATCGTGGACTGCCTCCTAGACGCGTTCGGTCCGGTGCCGCTGGAGGGCGCCAGTCGAGCCGAGCTCGTGTCCTCGGCCGTCCACTGGATCGCGGCGAAGATCGGCGAGCCCGGGGTGGGCGACGCGTTCGCGGGCGTGTTCAGTGACGCCGTCAGCGATCCGGCCCTGCGTGAGGTCCTGTCCACGCGGTTGCAGGACCCGTACCGGCTCGCGCTCCAGGACGCGCTCGGCGAGCCGGAGAACCGGGTCCTGTTCTTCATCGACGTCGTCGTCGGAACCTTGCTCCACCGGATGGGCATGACCGGCGAGCCGATGGTCGACGCCGACGTCGACGCGCTGGTCGAGATGGTTCTGTCGCACTTCGGTGACGGCGCCGGTACGACGTAGACCTGCTGCTCCCGATGAGCGTAGGTCCGCGTTGCCCGCCGGTACAGTCACCCCGTGACTGTCGCGCGTTCCCTGCTCCTGTTCACGGTCGCCGCGCTCGCCGAGATCGGCGGGGCCTGGCTGGTCTGGCAGGGGGTGAGGGAGCAGCGTGGATTGTTGTGGGTCGGGGCGGGCGTGATCGCTCTCGGCGTGTACGGGTTCGTCGCCACGTTCCAGCCGGATCCCCATTTCGGGCGCATCCTCGCCGCCTACGGAGGCGTGTTCGTCGCGGGCTCGTTGATCTGGGGTGTGGTGGTGGACAAGTTCCAGCCCGATCGGTGGGACATCATCGGCTCGGCCATATGCGTCATCGGCGTCCTGGTCATCATGTACGCCCCGCGTGGGTGACCAGAGTTTCAGTGTCTACGAGGCCGTTTCCTGCCGGGCGCGGGGCTTGGCGCGCACGTGCATGCGTTCGCCCTGGCGGCCGAACAGGTTGAGGACCTCCACGGGAGTGTCGCCCGCCGGACCGAACCAGTGCGGCAGGCGGGTGTCGAACTCGGCGGCCTCGCCCGGTCCCATGATCAGGTCGTGGTCGGCCACGATGAGCCGCACGCGTCCGGACAGGACGTACATCCACTCGTAGCCTTCGTGCGTGATCGGCTGAGGCTGGTTCTGCTCGGCAGGGATGATCGACTTCCACGCCTGCAGGGGTCCCGGCTGGGTGGTCAAGGGAAGTACGGTCCGCCCGTTGCGGACGAGGGGCTTGCAGCGGATGCGCGGGTCGCCGACCTCCGGCGCGCCGACCAGCTCGTCCAGCGGCACCTGGTGCGCCTGCGCGAGCGGCAGCAGGAGCTCCAGGCTGGGGCGGCGCTGGCCTGACTCCAGCCGCGAGAGCGTGCTCTTGGAGATGCCGGTGGTCTCGGCCAGTGCCGAGAGGGTCACGCCACGCTGGGTGCGTATGCGCCTGAGGCGGGCGCCGACCTGAGCCAGCGTGGCGCTTATCGAGGATCGCTGCTCCATGGGTCCCATTCCACCTCCGCTGTTCCAGAAATGGCAACAGAAGTTGTCACCGGCTTCCGGCGGGACGCACCATCGGGGCCGGAGGTGATCGTCATGATCAAGGCGATGAACAGCCATGACGCCGACGCGCGGCCTGCGGTCGACGGGAGCCACGACGTGGTGGTTGTCGGCGCCGGAGCGGCCGGCCTGAACGCCGCCCTGCTCCTGGGGCGCGCGCGGCGCAAGGTCGTCGTCATCGACGCCGGGGAGCCGCGCAACGCCCCTGCCGCGCACATGCACGGCTTCCTGTCCCGCGACGGCCTGCCACCGGCCACCCTGCTGGACCTCGGACGGGCCGAGATCGCTCGGTACGGCGTGCGCCTGGTCCGGGGCCGCGTGGCGCAGATCGACCACGGCTTCTCCGTCCGCCTGGAGGGCGGCCCGGTGCTCGGCGCCCGCCGGGTGCTGGTCGCCACCGGCCTGCGCGACGAACTGCCCGACATCCCCGGGGTACGCGAGCGGTGGGGCAAGGACGTGCTGCACTGCCCCTACTGCCACGGCTACGAGGTCGGCGACCAGCCGCTCGCCGTACTCGGCACGCATCCGGGAGCGGTGCACCAGGCCCTGCTCCTGCGCCAGTGGAGCGACGACGTGGTCTTCCTCCCGCACACCCTCGACCTGACGGCGGAGGACCGGGAGCGCCTGGAGGGGCGCGGTCTGCGCATCGTCGAGGGAGAGATCCACCACCTCGTCGTCGAGAGAGACCGGCTGCGCGGCATCGAGCTCGCCGGCGGTCGCGTGCTTCCCCGCACCGCCGCTTTCCTCTTCCCGCGCATGGTGCCGCACGACGCGCTGCTGACCCGCCTGGGCTGCGCCAAGGACGGCAACGGCTGGATCGCCACCGACCGCACGGGCCGTACCAGCGTCCCGGGGGTCTGGGCGGCCGGGAACGTCGTAGACCCGCGCGCCCAGGTCGTCACCGCCGCCGGGATGGGGTCGGCCGCCGCTTTCGCCATCAACGCCGACCTGGTGGACGAGGAAGTCCGCCACGCCGTGGAGCAGCGCCGCGCCTCCGCCGCCGCGAGCAGGTAGCCGGGCGGCACCGCACCATCTCACTCGCAAAGGAGACTCACTCATGCCCACGCACGCTCCCGGCTCGGTGGACAGCGTCACCGAGCAGGCCTTCGCCGAGAGCGTCATCCAGGGGAAACGGCCCGTTCAGAGCCGGCTCTGGGCCGCCTGGTGCGGTCCGTGTCCGACCCTCATCCCGCGTGACGGGAGTGTGGACCGGTGAGCGCCGAGGCCGCGATCCAGCAGGCGCCGGTGGCCCGCGGCAGGCTGCCTCTGGGGGTCTACCTGCTGTCCTTCAGCCTGTTCTCGATGGGCAGCGCGGAGTTCCTGCTCGCCGGAGTCCTGCCGGCCGTCGCCGGAGACCTGGGGATCACGCTGTCCTCCGCCGGAGCGCTGATCTCGGCGTTCGCCGCCGGCGTCGTCGTCGGCGGGCCGCCCCTGGCCATCATGACCCTCCGCTGGCCACGGCGGACGACGCTGGTGGTCACGCAGGCGACCTTCGCCGCCTGCGTGGCGATCGGCATCCTCACGGACAGCTACGCGGTGCTCCTGGCCACCCGCTTTCTCTGCGGTCTCGCCTACGCGGGGTTCTGGGCGGTGGCGGCGGTCACCGCGATCAGCCTGGTCCCGCCCGACCGTACCGCCCGCGCCTCCGGCGTCGTCGTCAGCGGGCTCAGCCTCGCGATGATCGCCGGTGGCCCGGCCGGCGCGTTGCTCAGCTACTTCACCGGGTGGCGTGGTGGCTTCTGGGCCGTGGCCGCCCTCACCGTCGCCGGCGCTGTCCTGACGCTCGTGGCGCTGCCCGCCACGAGCGTGCGCGGCGAGGCGAGCGTGCGGAGCGAGCTTCGCACGATGAGGCGGCCCCAGCTGTGGGTGGTCTACGCCGTCACCGTGCTGAGCACCGCCGCCTACATGATCTCGTTCAACTACCTGGCGGCGTTCCTGACCGACGTCACCCGCATACCCGGGGTCTGGGTTCCGGCGATCCTGACCCTGTTCGGGGTCGGCGCCTTCATCGGCCTGTCCATCGGGGGCAGCATCGCCGACCGGTTGCCCACCCACGCGCTGCTGGCCGGGGCGCTCGGGATCGCGGCCTGCTCCGTCCTGCTGGCCCTACTCGCCCGGCACGCGCCGGCCGTCGTCCCTCTGGTCCTGCTTCTCGGCGTCGCCGGATTCGTGCTGAACCCGGCCGTCTACGGGCGCGTGTTCGCCATCGCGTCCCAGGCGCCCACGCTCGCCGGGGCCACCACCGTCTCCGCCTTCCAGCTCGGCATCAGCCTGGTTCCCGTGCTGGCCGGCGCCGCGCTCGATGCCGGAGCAGAGATCACCGCCATCCCGTGGCTCGGTGCCGTCCTGGCCGCGACCACGACTGTGCCCGTCCTGCTCGACTGGATGTCGTCGCGTCGGCGGGCTTGAGAGCATCGAAGCAGGAGGCTCACGGGGCGGTGGCGCGAATGAACGCCTCGGCGAACGCCCGCGCGACCTCTTCAACCGGGGGGAGTACGTTGCCCAGCGCGTCCTGCAGAACGGGGCGCAACAACATGTGCGCCGCCATCGGGCCGATCATGAGCTGGATGAGGAGCGGCAGGGGGAGTGGCCGCAGCCGACCGGCCTGGATCTGCGCGGTCAGCAGGGTGTCGAGGCTGGCGAACATCCTGGGCAGGTTGGCCTTGAGCATCCGGGCGGCCGTGCCGTCGGGGCGGGTGAACAGGTCGCCGAAGATGGCCGGCAGCACCCGTGGCTGGTGGGCGAACGCCTCGGTCAGAGCGGCGTAGACGGCGTGGACCAGCTCCTCGATCCGCTCGGGGGGATCGGCGGCCAGCGCCTCCAGGTCCAGCACGGGAACGTACCGGTCGAACATGGTGGCGAGCAGGCCGTCGCGGCCGCCGAAGACGGCGTGCAGGCTGGTCGGCGAGCAGTGCGCGGCCACCGCGACGGACTCCAGCGTGACCGCGGCGAGCCCGTCGCGGGCGATCAGCGTGGCCGCGGCCTCGATGGCCCGCTCCCGGACCGGCGGGCGCCCGCCGGGGTCGATCCCGGCATGCCGGACCGCCTCGTCCAGCCGGGTCCGTGACCCGCCGAGCCTCCTGATCAGGGTGCTGCGGGAGATGCCCGCCGCGGCCGCGATCGCGCTGAGCGGCACGTCGGCCACGTCTTTGCCGTGCTGCTCGGCCGCCGACAGTGCGGCCTCCACCAGATCCTGGTCCACGACGTCTCATGGTACTGCTTCCTATCTGAACCTCATCTGTGTATCGTCTCAATAAGAGGCTCATCAAGTGATGAATTATCTGAGAGGCGGCACCATGATCAACGTGCTGGGCGCGGGCCTGCCGCGCACCGGGACCACGTCGCTGAAGGCGGCGCTGGAGCGGCTGGGCTTCGGTCCCTGTCATCACATGCAGGAGATCGGCGTCCACCCGGAGCAGGCGCAACGGTGGCGGCAGACCCTCGACGGGCCGGTCGACTGGAACGGCGTGTTACGGGGCTACCGGGCGGCGGTGGACTGGCCGAGCGCCCACTTCTGGCGCCCACTCGCGCAGACCTACCCCGACGCCAAGGTCATCCTCACCGTGCGCGACCCGCACGCCTGGTACGCCAGCCTCCGCGACACCGTCTTCGCGCTGCTGCGCAACCCCAGCGCGGTGCCCGGCGACCTGCAGCCCGTGGCCATCGGCATGCGACCGCTGCTGGACCGCATGTGGCACGACACGTTCGGCGCGACGCTGGACGACCCGATGCCTGAGGAGCGCCACGCCGTGGAGGTGTTCCAGCGCCACACGGCCGACGTCACCGATGCGCTGCCCGCCGACCGCGTCCTGATCTACCGAACCGGACAGGGCTGGGAACCGTTGTGCGACTTCCTCGGCGTGCCCGTACCGGACGAGCCCTACCCGCGCCTCAACGACCGGCAGTGCGCCCGCACCCGCCTGCGTGGGGAAGCGGACCGATGAATCTCCGCATCCTCCTCACCTTCCACGGCCTGATCACTCTGGCGGCGGGGATGGTGCTCATCGCGGCGCCCGGCCTGATCCCCAGTGCCGTCGGCGTGCGCGTCCCCGCGGACGCCTACCTGGTGTGCTATCTCCTGGGCGCCGCGGAGCTGGCCGTGTCGTTCCTGTCATTCGCGGGCAGAAGCCTCCGGCAATCCGACGGGGCGCGCCTCGTCGCCCAGACCATGATCGTGTTCCACGGTTGCACCGCCGCCGTCGAAGCCTACGCGTTCACGCGCGGCGTCCACGCCGCGATCTGGGCGAACGTCGCGCTGCGCATGGCGGTCATCGCTCTGTTCGCCCACTACGGCCTGCGTCGGAAGGCACTGTCATGACCATCGAAAGCACCGGCGTCCTGGTGTGCGGCGGCGGTCCGGCCGGCATGATGCTGGGACTGCTCCTGGCGCGCGCGGGGATCGAGGTCACCGTGCTGGAGAAGCACGGCGACTTCCTGCGCGACTTCAGGGGAGACACCGTGCACCCCGCCACGGTCCGCCTCATGGACGAGCTCGGCCTCGGTGAGGGCTTCCGCGCCCTGCCGCAAAGCCGCCTGGGCAACCTGGCGCTGCCCGCACCCGACGGCAGCCTCGTGACCTTGGGCGACTTCGAAGCGCTGCCCGCGCCGTACAACTACATCGCGATGGTGCCCCAGTGGGACCTGCTCTCCTTCCTGGCCAAGGCAGCCGGCCAGGAGCCGGGGTTCTCCCTGCGCATGAACACGGAGGCGACCGCGCTGGTCAGAGACGGCGAAAGGATCGTCGGGGCCAGGTACCGTACGGCGGACGGCCGCGAGGGGGAGATCCGCGCCGAGCTGACGGTGGGGTGCGACGGCAGGCACTCCACGCTGCGCCGGGCCGCGGGCCTGGTGCCCAAGGAGTTCCGCGTGCCGTTCGACGTCTGGTGGTTCCGCCTGCCCAGACCGGGCGGCCGGCACGCGCCCGCCAGTGTGACACCGGTCGCGCGGGGTCCCGAGGCGCTGATCTCCCTGGCCCGCGACGACTACTACCAGGTGGCGTACTTCACCGCGAAGGGCTCCGACGCGCGGCTGCGGGCCGAAGGGATCGAGCGGTTCCGTCAACGCGTCGCCCACCTGCGCCCGGACCTCGCCGACCAGGTGGACCACCTCGCAAGCATGGACGAGGTGTTCGTGCTCGACGTGAAGCTCAACCGGCTCAAGCGCTGGTGCCTCGACGGGCTGCTGCTCATCGGCGACGCCGCGCACGCCATGTCGCCCGCCGGTGGAGTGGGCATCAACCTCGCCATCCAGGACGCCGTGGCTGCCGCCACCATTCTGGCCGGGCCACTGCGGCGGCACTCCGTCACCCTCGCCGACCTGGCGGCCGTGCAACGGCGCAGATACCGCCCCACCGCGATCGTCCAGAACGGCCAGCGCATGCTGCAGCGCGTCATGTTCGAGCCGCAGTTCGCGGGTAAGCGTTCAGGGCCACCCCCGTTCCTGCTCTTCCTCACCCGGGTGTTCCCCCGGCTCCGGATGATCCCCGCCCGGTTCGTGGGCTTCGGCCCTCGCCCGGAACACGCCCCCGACTTCGCCCGCAGGACCTCGTAGGAGGAGGCCCGGACCTCGGTATGGCCGCCTTCCGGTACGGCTACTCGACCGCGAAGGGAGGCTGGCTCGGGCCCATGCGGTAGACCATGAGCTGCGACTTGCCGCTGAATGACAGGCCCTCCGCGGTGGGCTCCACGGTGACCGCGAGCCACCGGCCGTCGGGTGACCAGGCCATGGCCTCGACCCAGGTCGTGAGCTGCCGGCCCATGATGATCTTCATGTCGGAGGTCCGCCACACGCAGAGCTCGTGCGGCCGTCTGTCGTCGCGGATGTCCAGGTAGGGCAGCTTGCGGCTGAAGCTGCCCACCGCCAGATAGTCGCCCTCCGGGCTGGCGGCGAGCTGGAAGAGGCGTTCGGATGCCTTCATGACCTTCTCCACGACCTGGCCGGTCGCCGGGTCGAGGATGTAGAGGTTCTCCTGGGCCCCGAGGAACAGGCGGCTGCCGTCGCCCGCGAAGGACTCGCACTGGATCGGGTCCCAGCTGCCGCCCGCGACCGAGGACGGGATGGGTGGACGGCCGGGAGCGCAGATGTCGGACCCGCCGTCCCTGTTGCCGTAGTTGCCGGTCCAGTAGCCGCCGTCGCGCGAGCGTACGCGACCGGGCTGGAACGGGGCTTCGACCTCGGCGCGGGCGTCCACGTCGTAGGCCCACTGCGTCCGGTCGTCGTCGTCCGGTTCCGAACAGTAGTTCTTGAGAGTGATGACGGGTTCGCCGGGCACCCACGCGATCAGGGGCAGGAGCCAGTCCTCCTCGGTCGGGAGGTGGACGACCTGCGACCAGTCGGCGGTGTCGTACACCCAGATCCGGCCCTGGTCGCTGCACAGCCCCAGATACCGGCCGTCGTCGGAGAACTCCGCCTCGATGACGTGCTCGTGCTCGACGTCTCCGGTCGTCACGTCGAACGGGCTCACCGTGAAGACCGGATCGCTGAGGTCCGGGATGTGCGGCGCGTCCTCGGCGGTCCACATGTCCGCGTTGTACGGGTACGCCGTCGTCCCCCAGGCGTCGCCCGCGCGGAACGACTCGATCCAGCGCCGGTCGGTGACGTACACGTCGTAGTCGAACTGGACCAGCAGGTCCTCGTCCTGCCAGGCGCCACCACGCTCGTAGTAGAAGTCGTACAGATCCTTCCACTGCTCCGGGGCGGGGGATGGTTGCGGGTGGCGAGTCGTTCGACGCGTGAGACGAAGCGCCGGGTGTTGGCGTCGACCCACTCGCCGTTGAGGCGCGTTTTGACGTCGATCAGGTCATAGAGGGGTCCGCGCTCCCAGAGGAGGGAGAAGAAGAAGCTGGGATCGTCCGGTTCGGGGCCGTACGTCTGGCTGGCGGTGTCGTAGTAGACGACGAAGATCCGGAACCTGATCCGGAGCTCGTCGGGATCGACGGCCAGGACGCGCGCGCCATAGATATCGGTCGACATCGTTGTCTTCCTCGAGGGGAGCTTGATCGACAGAACGCGTCAGATGATCGCACAAGCCGAGGACATTTACCCCTTGCTACTCTCATAATCTCATTATTACCGTAATCTCATTATGAGAGTTGCGGAGTACATGAGCCGGGTTCCCGGCTACACGGCGTTCCCGTCCGTCGATGCGCTGAAGGCCGAGCTCGACGAGCTCGCCGCCGCCCACCCCCGCCTGGTGCGGCTGCGCGACATCGGCGCCTCTCGGCTCGGCGAGCCGCTGCAAGCCCTCACCGTCGGCAACGGGCCTGCCGACGCGGTCGTCATCGCCGGGCCTCACCCCAACGAGCCGGTCGGCGCCCTCACCGTCCTCACGCTGGTCAAGCTGCTGTGCCAGGACCCAGGACTGCTGGACTTCCGCTGGCACATCGTCGCGTGCGCCGACCCGGACGGCGCCCGGCTGAACGAGGGCTGGTACGGCAAGCCGGGCGATCGCCGCGCGTACGCGGAGCACTTCTACCGCCCCGACCTCGCCGAGCAGGTCGAGTGGACCTTCCCGCTGACCGGCGGGGGCCATTCCTTCGACCGCCCGCTGCCGGAGACGGCCGCGCTGATGGCTCTCATGGACGAGGTACGCCCGTCGCTGGTGTGCTCGCTGCACAACGGCGAATACCAGGGCGCGTTCTTCTACCTCAACCGCCCGGATGCGACGCTGGCAGAGCGGCTGGCCGCCCTGCCGGGACTGGAGGGCCTCCCGCTGCACCACGGCGAACCGGAGGTACCCGGCAGCGTACAGATCGGCCCCGCCGTCTACCTGACCCCGCCCGGGGCGCAGGTGGGCGCGGCCTTCGGCGCGGGCGGCAGCAGCGCCGACTACGCGGCCAGGTACGGCGCGCTCCACCTGGTCACCGAAGTGCCCACCTGGGCCGACGAACGCGTGTCGGACCAGGGCCGCAGCGGCCGCTCCTATGGGGAGGTCGTCGCGGAGGGGGCCGCGGCGCGGCGCGAGCTGCTCGACACGCTGGAGTCGAGCATGCGGGCCGTCTCCGGCGACCTGACCGTGCGCTCGCCGTTCCGCCGCTCGACCGAGGGCACGCTGGAGACCTTCCGCAAGCTCGGCGAATTGGCGGAGGACCTGCCTGATCTCGATCGAGCGGCCACGGTCGCCGAGGAGTTCGGCAACCGCCAGATGCTGCATCTGCTGCGGCTGCGCCTGCTCGGCACTTTCGTGCGCATGCTCGACGCCGAACTCGCCGCCGGCAACGTGACACCGGCGATCCGGGAGCAGCGCCGCCTGCTCGCCGACCGCTTCGACCTCTGGTGCGGCCAGGCCGAAGCCGACTCTCCCGGCCCGCCGATCGAGCCGCGCAAGCTGGTCGCCGTCCAGCTCGCCGCCGTCCTGACCGCCGCCGCGTACGCGGCCACAAGCCTCACCGAATAAGGAAGAGCACCATCATGGACATCAAGACCGCGATCGCGGCCGAACGCCGGGAACTGGCGGCGATGCTGGAGGACCTGCCGCCCGCCGGGTGGGACGCGCCGACCTTGTGCGCCGGATGGCGCGTACGCGAGGTCGCCGCGCACATGTCGATGGGATTCCGCTTCTCGCTGCCCGCGATGCTGCTCGAACTCGTCAAGGCACGGGGCGGCATCAACCGGATGGCCGACCGGCGGGCCCGCCAGGACGCGGCCACCCTGACCACGGCCGACCTGGTCAGCTCCATCCGCGACAACGCACACCACCCCTGGAAACCACCGGTCGGCGGCATCACCGCGGCGCTGGGCCACGACGTGATCCACGGCCTGGACATCACCGTCGCCCTCGGCATCGACCGCCGCGTCCCCGACGACCGCGTACGCCTGCTCCTGGAGCACATCACCCTCAGAACGGCGAAATTCTTCGGCGCCGACCTCAACGGCGTGCAACTGCGCGCCGACGACCTGGACTGGTCCTTCGGCGCCGGCGTCCCGCTGACCGGCTCCGGCCAGGACCTCCTCCTGGTCGCCTACGGCCGCAAGCTGCCGCCCGGCCGTCTCCACGGGCAGGCAAGCGAGCGGTACGTCGCCGCATGAGACGCTGGCCCCAGGTGCCCGCGACCACCACGCCGGGCGCCTGCTCCACACCCTCGGGCAGGAACACGTCGCCGGCCAGTGGCGGCCAAGCCAGGCTCAGCTCGGCCAGGCGGCGCTGGGTCTGCTCGATACGCCGCCGTACCAGCAGATCGACCGCGACGGCAGGGGGGACGGCGGTGAGCGTGCCGTCCACCAGGCCCGGCGCCCGCAGCTCGGCCAGCGCCGGGCCCTCGACGGCCAGGTCCACCGCAGCGATCGCCGAAATCACCGAGGTCCCGCCGCCGCACATGCTGATCCCGAAACGGTGGCCGGTGGCAGCCGCGTTGACGGCACCCCGAGGACAGCAGGAACGCGGTCAGCCCTTGGGGTCGCTGCGGGGGCGGCGGGTCTGGGTTGTCTCGCGGATGACGGCCCAAGCGTCGGCCACGGGGCCCAGGTGAGTGAGCTTGTCGGGGTTGAGCACCGTGTGGATCGCCTGGATCTGCCCGTCGAGGATGTCGAGCGCCCAGATGTTGATGACCTTGCCGTCCCGGTCACGCACGATCGCGCCCGGCTGGCCGTTCACCTGGTGCGGCTCCACGACGCCGCCGATCCGGGCGAACGGCGCGACGAGCGTGGTCAGCGCCCGGGCCACGTTGCCGGCGCCGGCGATGATGCCCGCGCCCCACCGCGGGGCCTTGCCGCCGCTGTCGGCGACCAGGTGAACGTCGGCGGCCAGCAGTTCGGCCAGCCCGTTGACGTCGCCTTCCCTGAGGGCGTGGAAGAAGCGCTCGGCGAGCTCCTCGCGTTCGCGCCGGCCGGCCTCGAACCGGGGCCGGCCCGCGTCCATGTGGCGGCGTGCGCGCACCGCGAGCTGGCGGCACGCCGCCTCCGACCGCCCCACGGCCGACGCGACCTCATCGAAGCCGAACCCGAACACCTCTCGCAGCACGAACACCGCCCGCTCCAGCGGGCTGAGCCGCTCCAGCAGGAGCAGGGCCGCCATCGACACCGAGTCGGCCAGCTCCGCCGTCCGCTCGGGGTCCTGGTAGGGGTCGGTCAGCAGCGGCTCGGGGAACCACGGCCCGACGTACTCCTCGCGTCGGACGCGGGCCGAGCGCAGCACGTCGATCGAGATCCGGGTGACCACGGCCGACAGGAACGCCTTGGTCGAGGCGGGCCGTGTCGAGGACGCCGCATAGCGCAGCCAGGTCTCCTGGACCGCGTCCTCCGCCTCGCTCACACTGCCCAGGATCCGGTAGGCGATCGAGAACAACAGCGGCCGCAGCTCCTGGAACTCCTCCGCCCGGGTCACGCCAGCTCTTCCCTGAAGCCCTGCCGCCACGAGGGGTAGCGCAGCTTCCAGCCCAGTTCCCGCTTGGCCTTGGCGCTGGAGAACCCGCGCCCCTCCGTCATCATCACCACGGTCACGTCTCCGGCCAGCGGCCGGGCCAGCCAGGCGGGAACCCGCATCGGCCGCTTCGCGCCCGCGCACGCCGCCAGATACGGCAGCCACTCACTCGCCGGCGCCGGTTCGTCGTCGACGATGTTGAACACGCCCCTCGCCTTCTTCTCCACCGCCAGGACGGTGGCGCTCGCCGCATCGTCCAGATGCACCCACGAGCAGTGCCCGGCGCCGCTCCCGACGACCGGGAACTGCCGCTTGCGCACGGGCTCGACCAGGTCGTCCATGGCACCGGGCCCGTAGAACCAGCCGTAGCGCAGGACCGCGCCGCCGGCCTTGACGACCGCGTCCTCGACATGGCCCAGCGCCGCCATCCCGGGCTCCGCCGGCGTCCCCGTCATCGGGTCCAGCCCGTCCTGCTCGGTCTTCACCCAGCCGCCCTCGCGGATGCCGTTCCAGGCGCCGTAGCCCTGTGCGACGAAATGGGGGACGCCGGTCGCCTCCGCGGCGGCCAGCAAGTGATCCGTTCCCTCGGTGCGCAGCCGGTTGGTGCCGGCGAACCACCGGTCCATGTGCTTCATGTCGGCCTTGCCGGCGTGCGTCACAGAAATCGCGGTCATCTGGTGCACGATCACCTCCGGCCGGGCCTTCGCCACCACCTCGCCGACCATCGCCGCGTCCAGTCCGTCCATCACGACCGCCTCGGCGCCCAGCTGCTCCAGCAGGCCCAGCCTGGACGTGCTCGTCGTCGTCGCCGTCACCTGGTGGCCACGCGCCACGAGCCGCGGCACCAGCCGCCGCCCCAACGCCCCGGCCCCTCCCGCCACGAACACCCGCATGATCATCTCCTTCTCGCAGTAGGTGTCTGCCCCCGAGACGAACAGCCCGGCCGATTCGTGACATGGCAGTGCGACACCGTCCATCGGCGCGATCAACGAACCCCGGTCGAGCAGGCGCCGGCCGGCCCCCGCTCGGCCTATTATGTAAACGCATCCGTAAGCGTTTATGAAATGAGGTGGCCGAGTGCTGAAGATCCTGGGCAAGATCGGGTTACTCGTCCCTGCCCTCGCGGTGGGCGCTGTCTGGCTGGTTGTCCTGCGGTTGAAGGGCGTGCCGGTCCCGCTGCTGGTGACCTATGGGCTGCTGCTGGCCGGATCGGTGGTCGGGCTGCTCTGGCCTGGTGTGCTCGGCCGGCGAGCCACACGGGGCCGGGTGCTGGCGTTCCTCGGGGTTCCGGTCGGCCTGGGCACGCTGGGGCTCTACCTCGCGGTCGTCTACTACGTCACGGACCTGCCGGTGCTGCTCGCCCTGGCTGCCGCGGCGTGCCTGACCTGGACGGCGGCGCTCTTCCTGCGCGTACGCCGGGCGGCGGGCGACCGGGGTGCCCGGCAGACCAGGCGGGCCTTCCTGGCGGGCGGCGCGGGCCTGGCGCTGGGCGTACTGAGCGGACTCTCCGTCGACCAGGTCGAACGGCGACGCCGCGAGGTGCTGGCGCGCGGCGAGCAGGAGCGGCAAGCGGCGGTGCGCGCTCCGGGCGGGCGGCGGCGGATCGCCGGCGGCGCCGTGCGGGTGTTCCCGATCCACACCGGCGACACCGTCGTCACCTACGGCCAGTTCTACGGCGGTCTGGACGGCTGGGAAGGACTGAACGGCTACGTACGCACCCTCGTCGGCAAGGCGCAGATCACGGTTCCGGTCCACGCCTACCTCATCGACCACCCCCGGCACGGCCTCATGCTGGTCGACACCGGCGTCAACTGGGAACAGGCCCGCGATCACGACGGGTACTACGACATGACCTCCCGCCTGCTGACCGAGCGCGACGAGTACCGGATGAGCCCTGGACAGGATCTGCGAGTCCAGCTGGCCCGGCTCGGCTACGACGCCAAGGAGATCAGCACCGTGTTCCTCACTCACGTCCACGACGACCACGCGGGCGGGCTGCGTTACCTGCCCCAGGCGACTGTGGTGATGGACCGCCGCGACTGGGAGCATGGCGTGCTCTACCCGTACTCCTTCGCCCTGGTCAAGGACAACCTCTCCTTCCCGGCCTTCGACTCCGGCGCCTTCGGCGCCTTCCCCGCCAGCCAGGACCACTTCGGCGATGGCAGCGTCATCCTGCTGCCCACCCCCGGCCACTCGCCCGGCCACATGTGCGTGCTGCTGCGCCTGGACGCCGGAAGCGTGCTGTTCATGGGCGACACCCTCTACACGCTGCCCCACCTGGCTGTCGACCAGGTACGCCAGATGACCATCGGCGGCGCCGACACGATCCACCAGATGGAGGCTGCCCGGCGCATCCAGAACCTCCTGGCCTCCGACCCGCGCATCGTGCCGCTGTTCGCCCACGACAACACCCGCTACCATTCCGACCTGGTCGCCTCCGCGTTCGCCCAGGGGGTGCTCGACGAGGACGGGGTGCGGGAGCTGCGTACACACATGGAGGCCGTCCTCACCCCCGACTGGCGGCTGCGGCCCGGGCACACCCCCCGCTTCGTTCCGCCGGCGTCCGGCACGGGATTGGGTTCGGTGGACTTCCGATGACCTCGACACGACGCACCCGAGGCAGGCCGCGCGACCCCGAGGCCGACGAGACGATCATGAAGGCGGCGCTGGAGCTGTTCGTGGAGCGCGGCCTGGAAGGCGCGAACATCGAGCAGATCGCCAAGCGCGCCGGCGTGGCCAAGGTGACCGTCTACCGGCGCTGGTCGTCGAAGGAGGAGCTCCTCACCCAGGCGATCGAGCAGGCCCGCACCCTCGTCCCCGAGGCCGACATCTGGGCCACCACCGACGCCACGGCGCAGCCGGTCGACGAGCGGCTCATGCACTCCTGGATCCACACCCTCGGCGACGCCCGCTTCCGGGCGATCCTCGCCCAGCTCATCGGCTCCAGCGTCACCCAGCCGTCGCTGCTGGCCACCTACCGCGAACAGTACATCCGGCCCCGCCGCGAGGTGATCCACGCCGCGCTGGAACGCGCCCGCCGCGACGGCCGGCTGGCCGCCGACGCCGACCTCGACACCGTGATCGACATGGTCGTGGGCGCGGCGATGTACCGCATGCTCATCGGGCCGGCCGACCCTGCCGCCACACGCCAGTACCTGGAAGCCGTCCTCCACCAGGCCGACCGCCTGCTGCGCCCCGACGCGCGCCACCGACCCGGAGACCACTGGGAAAAGAGACACGAACCCGCAGGACCGGATACATCGACGTCCAGCAGCCCATGATCCCCGCCGGCGGCTGCCCGCGCCGCGTCTCTCAACGTCTCACCGGCGTCGCCCGTACGGGGATCAGCTCAGTCACGACCAGCCGCTACGCGCGGACCGCGCTCGTCGGCTCGCCGGCGAACCTGTGCCGGATACAGCAGCCTGACGAGGGCCAGGCCGGTCATGCGCCGCTCGCGGGGACGCCGAGGGTCGGCCAGCAGAGTGCGTACGCGGCGTTCGATCTCGTCGCGGATGGGACGTACCGCCTCCACCGACTGGCCGGCGGGATCGGGCAGTCGCCAGTCCGCATACTGCTTGCCGGGGAAGACCGGGCAGGCGTCGCCGCAGCCCATGGTGACGATGACGTCGGCAGCCTGGGCGATCTCGGTGGTCCACGGTTTGGGGAACTCGCCGGTGATGTCGATGCCGCGTTCGCGCATCGCCTCGATCGCGGACGGGTTGATCCGCTCGCCCGGGTCCGAGCCGCCCGACCAGCCGATCGCCCGGTCGCCGGCCAGGTGGGTGAAGAAGCCGAGCGCCATCTGGGAGCGGCCGGCGTTGTGCACACACAGGAACAGCACGATCGGCGTGCCGGTGGTGTCCTTGCCCTCGACGCGGGCCAGGGCGCGCAGGCGCTGGCGGGCGAAGCGTTCGGTCAGCAGGGCGTGCTGTGGATCGATGCTCACGTCATCGGTCATGGTGTGCCCTTCGTCGGTGCGGGGTCATCGGTGAGGGCGGTGGCGAGCCGGTCGACGCGGCCGGCGAGGTCGGTGAAGGTTCGTTCGAAGGCCTCTTCGGTGTCGACGGCGACGGGGTCGGGCACTGACCAGTGCAAGGGCGGGCGCCGGGTGAGGTGTTCGTAGGCGTTGTCGCAGACCGCCACGACCAAGTCGTCGGTGCGGACCAGGTCACGGATGTGGGCTGTGGCCTGCGGGTCCAGCCTCAGACGGTGCCGGCGGGCGGTGGCCAGCGCCCGCGGGTGGACGCGTTCGGCGGGGTGGGTGCCCGCCGAGGCCGCGGGCAGGCGACTGCGGCGCTGCCAGAGCGCGGCGGCCAGCTGGGAGCGGGCGGAGTTGCGGGTGCACACGAAGACCACCCGCGCGGCCGCCAGGGTTGCCGGCACGGGATGGAGTCCTGCCAGCACGTCCGGCACGAGCCGGACGTAGCTGCGCCGCCGGTCGGCCTCCGAGCGTGCCCGCGTCACCAGCCCGGCGTCCTCCAGGACCTTCAGGTGGTGAGCCAGCAGGTTGGACGACAGTCCGAATGCCTCGCTGAGCTCGCCGGGCGAGCGGCCGTCAAGCCCGTGTGTGCTCAGGCGCTGGCCTGCTGGGGTTCTGGAAGGCCACCTCCGGATTGGCGGTGGACGGACCGTTCAGCAGCGGCTGGTGCTTGCCGCGTAGGTGCTGGTCGAAGAAGGCGCCTACATAGGTCGTGGTGATCTCGCCCGATCGCTTTCCTGAGAGCGGGGCGGAGGGGTCGGTCATTCCAGCCTGTCCGCCCAGGATCGGCAGGTCGATGAAGGTGAAGTGACCGGCGTCGGCGACTGTCAGCCAGCGCTTCCAGCCGTCCAGGCGCTGCCAGGCCAGCGGCCAGCTCGCGTCGGTGGAGTCAGGCGAGTGCTGAGCCTTGGTGCCGAGCATGAGGAAGGGCCGCTTGCCGAGACCGGACGGTGGCACCGGTGCGAAGAACGTGCCGTCGAGGTTCGCGCCGGCACGGATGCGACGGTCGGCCGCCATGACAGCGGCGGCGGCGTTGCCGCCCAGCGAGTGGCCGGCGGCGCCGATCCGGTTCCGGTCGATCATTTTCCAGTGCTTCCAGCTGGGAGAGTGGCCGGCAGCGTGGGTCAGCTCGTCCACCACGAAGGAGATGTCGGCTCCGCGCCCGGCCGCGGCCCTGCCCAGCAGTTTCTTCTCCGCCGCATCTGACGGGGCTTTCTCGATCGTCTCGCAGGCGACGCAGGTCAGCGTACGGCCGCCGGGGAAGGTGGTGCCGAACGACTCGTACGCGTGATCCACGAGTGCGACGACGTAGCCCTTCGAGGCCAGTTCCTCGGCGAGCGTCGTCAGCGTGGCGCGGTTGAGCGTGAAGCCGGGCGAGAGCACCACGAGGGGATGCTTGCCGCCGATGGGGCGGGAGCCGACGCGGGCGTTCACGCGGACGCCGGAAAGCTGCTCGGCTTTGAACTTTTTGTCGAGCTTCACCCCTTTGAGGAGGAGCCGGGCCTCGTCGACGGTCATGTATGCGGCGGCCCGGCCGCCGGTTGCCGCTGGGTAGTACATCGACACCATCAGCTCACGCCCGCCCGCGGCCGGCACCCACGGGTCGCGGCGCGTCTTGTCGATGAGGTGCAGGGTGTCGCGCCCCACCGCGTACTGCCCGGTGGGGCGGGGGATCGAAGGGCCCTGGTCAGCGCCTTCCGCAAAGGCTGGAAGCGAGGTCGAGACTGTCGTCGCGCCCCACAGAGGCAGTGTCAGAGCAAGAAGGACGGCCGCGGCTCCACGGCGAGATCTGGTCATGGGCAGGAGCGTAAGAAGGAGCTCACTGTGGCCGACACTCTCGAAAGACCCGTTCGCCTCCTTACTTTCGTAAGGGTCGCCCGGATCGCAACGCGATCGACATTCAGTCGACGGGTGCCGGTCGCGTGGCTGTGAGCTGGGTGTTTCGGCTTCGGCTGAAACACGGTGACCGGCGGGAACGGCGTGTTGTGAACTGGCCTGGACTGATCGCCGACATCCAGGAAGGCATCCTTCGATGATCGAACATGGAAGGCGCATCGCCATCGCCGCTGTGGCGGCCGGGCTCGTCCTGGCCGCGGGCTCCGCCACCGCCGGTGCCACTCCGTCCTCGGCAGCCGCGCCCGTGAAATTCCGTAATCAGGGCAGCAACCACTGCCTCGACAGCAACTCCGGCGGAGACGTCTACTCCATCGCGTGCAACGCCGGCGACTACCAGCGCTGGGTCATCGAGCCTGGCCTCAAACCGGGCTGGTATTTCCTGAGGAACAAGAAGACCCGCCGTTACCTCGAAAAGCGAGGTCTCGGCCCCAACGAAGTAGTGACCAGGCCCAAGAGCCCGAAGTTCGTCAACCAGAACTGGCTGATAGAAAACAATACGATACGCAGCGCGACGGACAAGAACCCTACTCTCTACGACGAGAAGGGGACGAAGGACATTCGTGTGACCCGTGGTTCTGTGAACCCGCCGGCGTACGGGAAGTGGTCTCAGATCGGCTGACGGATCACCGCCCCAGGTGGGTGGACCCGCGTGCGGAGCCACCCACCCGAACGACAGGCTGAGAGCACGCACAACATCATGTTGACCCATCTGCTATCCGGCTGAGTGAGTCTGTCCCCATGGCCATGGGGACCTTGAAGATCGTGTTCACTCCCGAGGATCTGGCCCGCGTCCGGATCGCCCCCCGCCCTGACCCGATGTGGGAGATGGTGCTGAGCCTGCACCTCCTCCAAGCCCGAGGTGGCAGCACCGCGATGACCGCCTGGCGCCGGCAGGTCCGCGACAACCTCGCCGAGATCGGCCTGCTCGCCCAGGTGCGGAACGTGCTGATCCCCCTTGCCCCGTCGGGGCCCTACTTCCCGGACTTCCTCACTCCCGCCGAAGCCCAGATGGGCCTCGACCAGGGCGTCGATGCCCTTGTCACGACTCCGCGGCGGCAGATCCGCCACGAGCTGAACCTCGTACAGACCTACTACGGCCTGCCGCCCGGGCTGGACGGCCTCGCCCGCGGCGATCCGCGCGCCATCCGCGACCTCGGCCGGTTGGCGGCCGGTTACTGCCAGGCGGCGTTCGCCCCCCACCTGCAGCAAATGGAACACGCCCTGGGCCAGGAGCGCTCCGCCCTGGCCCGGTACCTCGCCGACGACGGCGTGGAGCAGATGCTCGACCATCTGCCCCCGATGATGCGCTGGAGGCCGCCGGTCCTGGAGGCCGACTATCCCTCGCGGGCCGCGCAGAACTCCCGGGAGATCCACCTTCGCGGACGGGGTCTGACGCTCATCCCCTCGTACTTCTGCCGGACCACACCTGTCGCGCTGGTCGACCAAGGGCTCCCGCCCGTCCTGGTCTATCCCGCCCGGCGATGGAGCCCGCCGCCGGCCACCGTCAAAGACCCCCTGGTGGAGTTGCTCGGCCGGACCCGTGCTGAGCTGTTCCGCTGCATCGTGGCCACGCCGGACTGCACCACGACGGAACTCGCCCGGCGGACCGGGGCGTCCCTGGCCAGCGCCAGCAAGCATGCCCAGGTGCTGCGGCAGGCGGGGCTGATCGCCAGCACCCGCCAGGCCAACCTGATGCTGCATCAGGCGACCCCACTCGGCATCGAGCTCCTTCGCACGCAATCCTCACGTTGAGGGCGAACGGCGCGATCAGGCCTTGCCGGTGGGTTGATCGGGAAGTGACGGGATGTCCGCCCGATACAGGCTGAGCAGCAAGCCGTACGGCACCGCCTCCGGTTGTCTCTGGGGCCGTTCCGCCAGGACCTCCTTCAGCCGCTCCACCAGCGCGCCGGCCTGATCCGGGGTGAGCCAGAGGTGGTGCAGCGAAGTGGACTCGACGTCCCCGTCACGTGGCGGCGTCATCTCCGCCAGCGCGGCTTTCATCAGGAACTCCGGCCATTCTGCGGCGTCGGACTCGGGCTTGAAAGCGCCGCTGACCAGGCCGAAGCATTGCTGGCTGCCGCCGCGGACGTGCCGGGTGTCCACGACGCGCACCAGGCCCGCCTCCTGGAGCACCTTGACGTGGTACGCGATCGTGCCCTTGACCGCGCCCATCACCTCGGCCAGCTCCGCCAGCGTGGCCGGTCGCTGGCGCAGCACGTTGACCATCCGGTGCCTGACCGGGTGGCCGAGCGCCTTGAAGTGGGCGGGGGTGCTGAGTACGAAAGGGTCTCCCACGGAGGCAAGTGTCTAGAATTTTCAACACTTTGACAAACCGCGCTGCCGTACGAGAAAGTGTCGACGCTACTCGACACTTAAGGTGGTTGGCATGGCTATCTCTGCGGCACCGGTGACGACGGCTCGCGGACCTCGCTACATCAAGCAGCTGGTCTCCCACATGGGCCACAAGGTCACGACAGAGCTGGACGACTCCGGGCGCGGGACCATCACGCTGGGCCACGGCCAGTGCGTCCTCACCCCCGAAGCCGGATATTTCACGATGACGGCCACAGCCGACACCCCGGAACAGCTCGAGCACGTTCAGGACGTCGTCACCCGCCACCTGCTCCGCTTCGCCACCCAGGAGGAGCTGGAGGTGGTGTGGTCGCCCCTGGCGGACCTCGTGCACCCGGCAGTCGCCGACTACACGCTCGCCCACTCCACGCCGGCTGATGCCGTGCTCCGCGAGCTCGCCGCCGAGACCAACGAGGCCACCGGCGGCGCGGCCCTCATGCAGATCACCCACGACGAGGGCGCGCTGCTGACCATGCTCGCCCAGCTCACCGGCGCCCGGCGGGCCATCGAGGTCGGCGTCTTCACCGGGTACTCCTCGATCTGCATCGCCCGTGGGCTGCCCGCCGACGGACACCTCCTGGCCCTGGATGTCAGCGACGAATGGACAGCCATCGCGGCCCGCTACTGGAAGAAGGCCGGGGTGTCCGACCGGATCGAGCTGCGGCTCGGTCCCGCCTTGGACAGCCTCCGCGCCCTCCCCGCCACAGCCGACTACGACTTCGCCTTCATCGACGCCGACAAGGAGAGCTACGCCGCATATTACGAGGAGATCCTCCTCCGATTGCGCCCCGGCGGCGTCATCGTGCTCGACAACGTCCTGCAGGGCGGGCGCGTCCTGGACCCGGTCCACCAGGAGCCGCGCCACGTGATCATGCGCGGGCTCAACGACCTGGTGGCTGGTGACGACCGGGTGGACGCCGTGATGCTGCCGCTCCGCGACGGCGTCACGATCATCCGCAAGCGCTGACCCGCCTTCCGGAGGCACGGCCAAGGGAACGGTGGGCCGTGCGGGCGACTACGGGCGTTCCGTGAGCAACTCCGCCAGGCGGTCTGCGAATTCGGTGAGCCAGTCCAATCGTGGTCCACTGCGGGCAATGCGGAATCCGTGGCGGCGACCCCAGAACGCAGCCTGGACGGCATGGAACTGGGCCCAACGCTGCGCGCGCTCGCGATCGAGCTCCGCGGCCTCGGCGAAGACGTCGAGCGTGCGGTGGAGGGCCTTGCGCAGGTCGTCCGCCTCGAGGAGCGTCAGCGCCCGCGACTTGAGCAGCGTGCCGCCGTCGTACGCGGGGTCGCCCACATGCCCCTTGGGATCGACGGCCAGCCACGGCTCGCGGTCGGCGCGCAGGATGTTCCCGGCGTGGAGATCGCCGTGGACGAGGGTGTCCGGCTGGGCGCGCCCCAGCTCGCGGACGGTCGCCACGGCGGCGTCCACCACGTGACGCGACAGCGTGTGCGTCAGCTCCTCGGCATCCTTGCGCAACTGCTCCTCCCAGGCGTCGGCCCGCTCCCGCAGCCGGGGCAGGCCAGGCGGTGCGGGGACAGCCAGCCGGAGACTGATCCGCCCGGCGACCGTCAGAACCTCCTCGCCGTCTTCGACCTCCGCCAGGGTCGACGTCCGGGCGCGCTCCAGCAGCATGGCGAAACGCTCGTCGTCGCGCTCGTACAGCAGCACGGCTCCGCGCCCACCCCACACCGCGAACGCGTCAGGCTCATGGACGTTG
This sequence comes from Nonomuraea sp. NPDC049400, assembly GCF_044466425.1. Classification (NCBI taxonomy): domain Bacteria; kingdom Bacillati; phylum Actinomycetota; class Actinomycetes; order Streptosporangiales; family Streptosporangiaceae; genus Nonomuraea; species Nonomuraea sp. NPDC049400. Next base: position 25,714 of record NZ_JBITMP010000015.1, on the reverse strand, counting down.
CCGGGGTGCGGAAACGACACCTTCAGCACAGCCGTCCCCTCGGCCCGCCGCCGCACTGGGACGATGACGCCCACGCCCCCGTGCCCGACCTCGCCGTCCGGCACGCACTCCCAGCGCTCAAGCAGCTCTTCGACGATCCCGGGCAGTTCCGCGATCCACGCCGCTCCTGGCTCGCCTTCGCGCTCGATGGTGCTCCGCGCAAACGCCTCTGGTATCCCGATCATTCCGGCACCTTACGTGCCGACCGCACGCGCATGTGGCCGGGAGGCGGAACCTGCCGGCCCAGGCGTGGGTCGGCTCAGCGGACGAGCAGATGAACGATGGCGAGGCCGCCGACCGTTACGATGAGGGCGCGTAGAACCGCGGGACTGAAGCGACGGCCGAGCGCGGCTCCGGCATGGCCGCCCAGGGCGGAGCCGGCCGCGATGAGCGCGACGGCGGTCCAGTCGTAGTGTGCGACGAACAGGAAGAAGATCGCGGCGACGGCGTTGACCACGGCGGCGAGGACGTTCTTGATCGCATTGAGGCGTTGCAGGGTCTCGTCGAGGAGAAGGCCCATCAGGGACACGTAGATGATCCCTTGAGCGGCGGCGAAGTAGCCGCCGTAGACGCTGGCGAGCATGAGGCCGGCAAAGAGCAGGGGGCCGCCGTCGGGGCGGGGCGGACCGCTGGTCGTGTCGCGGCGGCGCTCACGCAGCTTCCTGCTGAGGAGCGGTTGCAGGAGGACCAGGACGAGGGCGAGGCCCACCAGGACGGGCACGATCTTGTCGAACGCATTGGCCGGCAGCGTCACCAAGAGCACGGCGCCCGCGAGGCCGCCGATCAGGGCGGCGAGGCCCAGCCTCAGGAGGAGCCGGCGCAGGCCGCGGAGTTCGCGCCGGTAGCCGATGGCGCCGCTGATGGAGCCGGGGATGACGCCGAGAGCGTTGGAGACCACGGCGGTCACCGGTGGGAGGCCGACGGCGAGCAGAACGGGGAAGGTGATGAGGGTGCCGGAGCCGACAACGGTGTTGACGGCGCCCGCGCCGACGCCCGCCGCGAAGACGGCCAGCATCTCCCACGCTGTCACGTTCTCCCCTTCCTCCCGAATCGGGGCCCGTACCCGGACAAGTTCTACAGCACCCCGAACGACAGGGGCGGGGCGCCCCAGGGCCGACGCTAGACGGGAAATACTTCGACGCTCAGCGAAGGATGGTGTCCCGAGCGGCTCCGGCGTGGCCGTGGAATATGCGCCTTCTTGGGATTAATGTTCTTTGATTGCGGTTTGTCCGCTTGTGGTGGGGATAGTCCATAGGCCCTTCTATGGTGATATATCCGGATTGGCGGCAATCAGGGCTTTCGTTCTGCTAGCTTTGCGGCGCATGGGGGCAACACTTTCAAGGGGAAGTAAGGCGGGACGGTTAATCGCGGCGGGAACTGTGCTCGTCGCGCTCGGCTACGGAACGATCGCAGGCGATGACGATCTGTTCCCATTTGGGCCGATGGTGCAATATGCCTTCAGCGTTCCGCCTGATGGGGAGATCAAATCGCTCTTCATGGAGGTGGAGACCGCGGCGGGCGCGAGGTTCGAGATTCCCATCGAGCCGTCATACGTCGGGATTCGGCGCGCCGAACTAGAGGGCCAGCTGACCCGATATATCAACAATCCGGCGCTACTTCAGGAAATGGCCGAGGCATATGCCCGGCTCCACCCGAAGGCTCCGCGTCTGACGAAACTTCATGTCATCACCAAGGTGATCACGCTGAGGGACCGGCGCCCGGCGTGGACCCGCAACGTTGTGAGGGTGTCATGGTCGGTGCGCTGAAGCGCTGGTGGTTTCCCCCGATCCCGCTGCGGCGGATCGACGTCCTCCGGGTCATCGTCTATCTGTTCCTGCCCCTGGACATGCTGTTGTTCACCGGCAGCGTGTGGGGGCACACGCAGGCCACGTCCGTCTATCAGCCGGTCCTCCTGGCGCGGCTGCTCCACTTACCTGGGGCGACCCAGGCACTGGTCTACCCGCTGTTCGCGATCGTCGTCGTCGCGGCACTGATCGCGACGACCGGTCGGCTGCCCCGCGCGGCGGGGTACGTGGCGGCGCTCGGCTATCTGCAGTGGGCCATGCTCGCCATGTCGTACGGCAAGGTCGACCACGACCACCTCGCACTGATCGTGGCCCTCTTCGTGCTGCCCACGGTGGGCAGGACCAGCGAGGAGGCGGCAGGATGGGCGGTGCGCTGCGTGCAGATCGCGGTCGTGGCCACCTATTTCCTGTCCGCGTACGCGAAGATCCGCCACGGCGGATGGGAGTGGCCGAACGGCGCCACCTTCCAATGGGCGATCGCCCGCCGTGGCACGTTCCTCGGCCACTTCGTGGCGGACATCCCAGGCGCGCTCCTCATCGGCCAGTGGCTCGTCCTGCTCGCCGAGACGGTCTCGCCGGTCGTGTTGTTCCTGCGTGGCCGCGCGCTGTACGCAGGTGTGGCCTTCTTCCTCGGCTTCCACCTGATGACGTGGGCGGTGATCACGATCCACTTCCTGCCGCACGTGATCTGCCTGGCCGCGTTCCTACCGCTGGAGCGTCTGCCCATCCCTGGGAAGCGCGCACGCCGGGGTGCCGCCGGGCAGGCGGCTCCGGTTGTTCGCGGTGAGCCGGTAGAGCCCGTGTCCTAGCCAGCGCATCGGCGGCAGTCGCAGGACCAGCCCCAGCGGGCTCCACGGCAACCCGGCGTCGATCAGCAGCTTGGCCACCGCCTGGGCGCCGCCGTACACGCCGCGTTCGGAGATCCACAGCAGCTCGTACTGGGCACGCTCACGCGTCACGCCGAGTTCGGCGAGGTCGGCGAACTGCCAGGCCGTGATCCGTGCCCGGGTCCGCATACGCCGCTGGATGAACCGGACGCACATCGTGCAGAATCCACAGTCTCCGTCGAAGACGAGTACGGGTCCCATGGGACAGACTGTACGCGCTGCCTCCCGGCGGGCGCTCTCGTCGCGGCCGCCGCGATCGGCTTCCTGTTCCTGTGAGCCCATTCCCTACGACCGAGCTTGGTTGACAGCCGCGAGAGCCAGCGGAGATCTTTACCTGTTAAAGATCACCTTCCCTGGGGGTCGGCGGTGGAAGAGCGGATGAAGCTGATCAGCATGGGGTTGCTCGCCGGTGTCGTCGTGGCGGCGGCCTGCGCATTGGTGGCCCGCCGGCGCTACGTGGTGGTCACCGTCGAGGGGATGAGCATGGCCCCGACACTCAACGACGGCGACCGGGTGCTCGTCCGGCGGCGCCAGATCGACCAGGTGTCCAGAGGCGATGTCGTGGTGCTCGAGCCGCCGCTGGATCCCGCCGGGCGGTTCATGCCCGGACCGCCCGGGGCGGACGGCCGGCACTGGAACATCAAGCGGGCGGTCGCCCTGCCGGGAGACCCGGTGCCGCCGGGAATCGGCGCAGATGGGGACCGCGTGCCCGCGGGTGCGCTGGTGGTCTACGGCGACAACCCCGACAGCGTCGACTCGCGGCAGCGCGGCTTCTTCGAGGCCGATCGCCTGCTCGGGGTCGCGCTGCGACGGTTGGGCGGGTCGGCCCTGTAGGCCGGCGTGACATGAAGTTCCGGCTTCTCGGGCCGCTGCGGGTCGAGGACGGCGGCTCGCCGACGGTGATCACAGCGCCCAAGCAACGAACCGTGCTCGCCATGCTGCTCGCCCGGGCGGGCCACGTCGTCCCGATCCGGTCACTGGTGGCGGAGGTCTGGGACGACCAGCCGCCCCGCTCCGCCGTGGCGAACCTGCGTACCTACCTCATGCGGCTGCGCAAGCTGGTGCCCCCCGCCGCAGACCCGGCCGTCGAGCGCCTGGTCACTTCGGACGCCGGTTACCTGTTGCGGGTCGAGCCCGAGGAATTCGATCTCTTCCAGTTCGAGGCGCTGTCCGCGCACGGTCGCCAGGCGCTGGCCAGGCGCGACCTCAGCGCCGCCCTGGACGCCTACACCCGGGCTCTCGCGCTGTGGCAGGGGATGCCGGCCGAGGACGTGCCGCTGGGGCCGACCCTGAGGGAGGTGGTCGCCCGCCTCAGCGACCACTACCTGAGCGTGGTGGAGGAGCACGCGGAGATCCAGCTCGCCCTCGGCAGGTACGCGACCGTGGCCTCGCGGCTGCGCGAGGTGATCGGGCAGTACCCGCTGCGCGAACGACTGTACGGCCAGCTCATGGTGGCCCTGTACCAGAGCGGCGACGTGGTCGGCGCGCTGGACGCGTTCGGGGCGGCCCGCCGTGTCCTCGCCGACGAGCTGGGCATCGACCCGGGCCCCGATCTGCGTAGATTGCAGCAGTCGATCCTGCGCAGGGACTCCACCCTCCTGTCGGAGGAACCCGTCGACGACGGGCGGCCCCGGCCACGTCAGCTTCCACGGGCGCCGACCGTGTTCGTGGGCCGCTCGGCCGAACTCGCCCGGATCCACACCGTGCTGAACGCCGATGCGGGGCCGCCCGTGCTGGCACTGCACGGCCCCGGCGGGGTCGGCAAGTCGACGCTGGCCTTGAAGGCCGCCTACCGGGTGGCCGACCGGTACCCCGACGGCCACCTCTACGTCGACCTGCAGGGATCGACGCCGGGCCTGTCGCCGTTGCGCTCCGCCGAGGTGCTCGGCCGCTTCCTGCGCGCTCTCGGGGTGCCTCCCGGCGAGGTCCCCGCGGTGCCGGCGGAGGCGGCCGCCCTCTACCAGTCGCTGCTGGCCGACCGGCGCGTCCTGGTGGTGCTCGACAACGCCGTCGGCGCCGCCCAGGTGGCCCCCTTGCTGCCGGCGGGCGGCGGCTGCGCGGCGCTGGTCACCAGCAGGACGGCGCTCACCACGCTGGACGCCGTACCGATCGCCGTGGAGCTGCTCGACGAGGAGCAGTCGGTGCGGATGCTGGCGTTGCTGGCCGGGCAGGGGCGAGTGGCCGCCGAGGCGGAGGCGGCGGCCGAGATCGCGCGCTGGTGCTGCCGCCATCCACTGGCGTTGCGCATCGCCGGCGCCCGCCTCGCGGGCCGGCCGGACTGGTCGCTCGCGAGCTTCAACGAGCGCCTGGGCAACCAGCAGCGGCGGCTGGACGAGCTGCAGGCGGCCGACCTGCGCCTCCGCTCCTGCTTCGAGGTCGGCTACGCGACCCTGACGAGCACCGCGAGGACCGCCTTCCGCCTGTTCGGCGTGCTGGAGGTGCCGGAGGTGGGCGTCGAGCTCACCGCGGCGCTGGTCGACGCCGACCAGAAGGCCGCAGAGGCCGCGCTCGACGAGCTGGTCGAGGCGCGCCTGATCGAGCCGGTCGGCAAGAGCCGGTTCCGCATGCACGACCTGCTGCGGCTCTTCGCGGCGGAGCTGGCCGCCGCCCATGATCCGCCGAAGGAACTGGCCCTGGCCGTGGGGCGCGCCCTGGACTGGTACCTCGGCCTCTGCCACCAGCTGCGCGATCTGCTGCAGCCGCACCTGCGATCCGGCGGCGAGAGCAGGCAGAGCCGGCGCGACCCCGGCCTGGTCCTGGGCGACCCCGCCGCGGCGGTGCGATGGCTGGACGTGGAGCTGCGGTGCCTGGTCGCGGCCGCCGTCCAGGCCGCGCGCGGTGAACCTGACGTGGCGCGCTTCGCCATCGAGCTGATGACCCTGGTCAAGGCCATGGCGATGAAGAGCGGCTACTGGCGCGAGCTCGAGACCATCGCGCGGCTCGCCATCGAGGTGGCGCGGCGCGACGGCGACCGCGCCGCGGAGGCGGCCACGCTCGCGACACTGGGGCTCCTGGAATGGCGGGCCGGCCAGGTCGAGGAGGCCGACAACCTCCTGCGGCGGGCTCCCGGGCTCTGGCGCGACCTGGGGGAGCGCGAGGAGGAAGGGATGGCGCTGCACAACCTCGGCTGGCTGCGCATGCAGACCGGCGATCTCAGCGCGGCCCTCGGCCATATCAGCGCGAGCCTGCGGCTGCTCAAGGCGCACGGGTCGAAACGCGTCGGACTGGTCAGCCACAACCTGGGCGAGGTCCTGCTCCAGCTGGGCCGGTACACCGAGGCGGCCGATCGCTTCGAACGGTGCCTGACGGTCCGCAAGGCCGATCGCGACCTGCCCGGCGAGAGCATCACACTGGCGGCGCTCGGCCGTGCCTACTGCCTGCTCGACCACCGGGACAAGGCGCTGGCCGCGCTGGATGAGGCGCTGGCCCGCTGCGAGCAGACCGGCAACAGGGAGGACGAGTGGGAGGTGCTGCTCAGCAGGTCCGAGATCCGGCTGCGGGACGGTGCTCCCGCCGCGGCAGAGGCCGACCTGGCCAGGGCCCTGGAGCTGACCACCCAGATCGGTGACGCGTACGGCTACGCCGCCTGCACCCGCCAGCTCGCCAGGGCCCGCACGGCGGCGGGCGATCCGCGTGCCGTGGAGGACGCCCGAAGGGCCGAGGAGCTCTTCGCCGATCCGGCGATGCGGCGGAATCCGGTGCTGGAAAGGCTGCTCACCGCCCAGGTATAGAGCGGCTGTATCGGCCGCTGTATCTCCCCCGAATAGCGTTTCGGCCTGACCGCATCGCTACACAAGGAGCGAACATGACTGCTGTCTTGGGCAAGCTCGGCGACAGGATTCTCGACCGGCTGGTGCCGAAGGCGTCCGCCAAGGCGGCCGCCGAGTGGTACGTGCACTGCTACTGCAGGGAGCGTTCCGACTTCAGGAAGATCTGCACGACCGCCGGCGGCACGACCCGCTGCGGGTCCTGCTACGCGTTCAGAATCTGCGGCGGCTAGGCAGCACACGCGAGCCGGCGGCGGCGTCCACCGCCGCCGCCGGCCCCCGAACGCGAGGGTGACGACGTGCTGTATCTCATGATCATGTGCCGGGCGCTGCTGGCGGCCGTCTTCGCGGTCGCGATCGCGGGGAAGGTCCGCGGCCGCTCGGCGTACGACGAGTACGTGTCCTCGATCGTGGTCCTCAAGATCCTGCCGCGAACCGTGTCCGTCATGGCCGCGCACGCCCTGGTGGCGGCGGAGGCCGCGGCGGTCGTCCTGCTGGCGCTCCCGTGGACCGTACCGCTGGGGTTCGCGGCCGCCGTGGGGACGCTCGCCGCACTGACCGGCGGCATCCTCGCCGCCCTGCGCCGGGGGCGGCAGGCGCCGTGCCGGTGCTTCGGCGCCTCCGTCACGCCGCTCGGCCGGCCACACGTGATCCGCAATCTCGTCCTGTTGACGGCCGGCGGCATCGGGCTCGCCGCCTGGGCCGTAGCTGGTGCGTCCCCGGCGCATCCGGCCGGTGTCGCGCTCGCGCTCGTCGCCGCCGCCGTGGGCGCTCTGCTCGTGGTGCGCCTCGACGACCTGTTGGAGCTGTTCACCGCCTGAATAGGGGTTGTCCGATGCCTTTTCTGATCGCCGCCGTCGTGCTGGTCGGCATGCTGTGCCTGTTCGACCTGGTGCTCACGTTGGCCGTGCTGCGCCGGCTCCGCGAGCACACAGCCGAGCTGCAGCGCCTCGCGGGGACGTCGACGACGCTCATGCCGTACGATCCCGGCGTGCTCGTCGGGCGCACGCTGCCGCAGGACATGGCCGGCCCGCGGCTCGTGGGGTTCTTCGACATCAGCTGCGACACCTGTCACGAACGCGCGCCGCAGTTCGCGGTGGAGGCCAAGGACCAGAGCGCCCTGGCGGTCATCGCCGGCGACGCCGGTGAGGCCGGCGACCTGATCGACGTGCTGGGCGGCGTGGCGAGCGTCGTCACGGGCGATGACGCGCTCCGCATCGTGCACGCTCTCGGCATCCAGGCGTTCCCGACGTTCCTGAGGGCCGACCAGGACGGCAGGATCGTGGCCGCCGACACGGATCTGGACGACCTCGCCGCCGTGGTGCCGGCGACGTGACCGAGCCCCCGGACGCCGGGCGCGGCCCGCTGCGGCGCGCCGCGACCCTGGCGCTGCTGTGCTGGCAGGCCGGGCCGGTGCTGGCGCTGTCCCAGCTGGGGGCCACCGTCCTGTCCGGGCTGCTGCCCACGGGCACCGTGTGGGCGACCAAGCTGCTCGTCGACGGGCTGACGACAGGCCGGCCCGAACGCGTGCTGCCGCCGGTCGCAGGACTCGTCGTGCTGGGGCTGGTCGCGGGGGTGCTGCCGCACCTGACCGGCTACCTGCGGGCCGAGTCGGACCGCCGGCTGGACCTGTTGCTGCAGGAACGCCTGTACACGCGGGTGAACGAGTTCCACGGCCTGTCCCGGTTCGAGAACCCGGTGTTCCTCGACGAGCTGCGCATGGCCGCGCAGGCGACGGGCAACGCGATGGGGCCGATCACCTCGGGCCTGTTCGACCTCGGACGCAACGTCATCTCCCTCGCCGGGCTCCTCGTCGCACTCGCCGTGCTGAGCCCGCTCATGGCGGGCCTGGTGGCGCTCGCGGCGCTGCCCATCCTCGCGGCGCGGATGTCCCTGGAGAAGCGGCGGATCAAGATGATCGCCGGGCAGTCCGCAGCGGCTCGGCGGCAGATCTTCTACTCCTCCCTGATCACCGACGTGGAGGCCGCCAAGGAGGTCCGGCTCTTCGGGCTCGGCGACTTCCTCAAGCGCCGGATACTCGGCGAGCTGGCCGTCGTGCAGGCAGGAGAGCGGCGGCTGGACCGGCGGGAGGCGCTCACGCAGTCGGCGCTCGCGGCGCTCTCCGCCGCGGTCAGCGGCGCCGGGCTGCTCTGGGCGGTGTACTCCGCCCTGGCCGGCCGGCTCACCCTCGGCGACGTGACCGCTTTCGCCGCCGCCGTGGCCGGGACACAGGCCGCGCTGGTCGCCACCGTGGACAACGCCGCGAACGCACGCCAGGCGCTGCTCCTCTTCGCCCACCACGAACGGGTGATGGCGCTGCCCGGCGACCTGCCGACGCCCGGGGAACCGACGGCGCTGCCCGCGCTGCGCCGCGGCATCGAGCTTCGCGACGTGTGGTTCAGGTACGACGAGAGCCACCCCTGGGTGCTGCGCGGGGTGGACCTGACGATCCCCCACGGCGCCTCCGTCGCGCTGGTGGGACTCAACGGAGCCGGCAAGAGCACGCTGATCAAGCTGCTGTGCCGCTTCTACGATCCGTCCCGCGGCGCGATCCTCTGGGACGGAGTCGACCTCCGCGACGTGCCACCCGCCGAGCTGCGCGCCAGGATGGGCGTGCTGTTCCAGGACTACATGAGCTACGACCTGACCGCGGCGGAGAACATCGGCGTGGGCGAGATCGAGGCCATGTCCGACCGCGCCAGGATCCAGGCCGCCGCCGAGATGGCGGGCGCGCACGAAACCGTCCAGGCACTGCCCCGGGGCTACGACACCATGCTGAGCCGCATCTTCTTCGGCCCCGAGGACGACGACCCGCAGACCGGCGTGATGCTCTCCGGAGGCCAGTGGCAGCGCCTCGCCCTGGCCCGCGCGCTGGTGCGCGAGCGCCGCGACCTGCTCATCCTCGACGAGCCCAGCTCCGGCCTGGACGCGCAGGCCGAGTACGAGATCCATCGGCGGCTGCGCGAGCACCGCGCGGGCCGCACCAGCCTGCTGGTCTCCCACCGGCTCGGGGCGGTCCGCGACGCGGACCTGATCGTGGTGCTCGGCGACGGCCGGATCGTCGAGCAGGGGACACACCAGGAGCTCATCTCCATGGGCAACCGGTACGCCCACCTGTTCGACACCCAGGCCAGCGGCTACCGGGAGGGCGCCGACGCCGCCCGGCGGACGGGCTGACCGCCGCGGAGCCTGGACTCGTACACCTCGCGGGCCTGCTCATGCAGATCCCGGTGGGCGGCGCGCTGCGCGGCCGAGCTGAACTTGCCGTCCGCTTCCAGCAGCGGCTCCAGGAGATCCAGCCAGCGCAGGCACCACTCGACGTCGGCGCGCCTGGCGACGTGGTCCCCGACGTACACCGGGCTGGTGTGCGCGTAGACGCCCGCGGGATGCAGGGACCGGGGATGCGGCCCGCCTCCCGCCACGGCCACCACGTAGGTCGGTTCGCGCACGGTGAGCTCGGCGGTGAGCAGGTGGGGGCCGCCCTCCGCGATGACGCCGTCGGTGGTCCTGATCTGGAGCCACTCCACCTCGGGGCCGACGGTCCGCGCGGTGATCACGACGGTGTCGCCCTCGGCCGCCCGCATCGTGTCGCCCGGCTGGTGCCCGCCGACGTCGAGCTCGAGCCAGGGTCCCGTGGTGGCGAACGTGCGGCCTCGCCGTACGGCCGCGGCGAAGGAGCCCGCGGTCAGCGGCCCGTCGACTCGCGCGTACACCCGCTCCCAGCCCGGCGGGCTGGAGGCGGTGCCGCGCCGGGAGATGGACAGGACCGCGTCGGTGCCGGCGGTCAGCGCGAGCCGGTTGCCGGCCCCGACGAGCCGGCGATAGACCACGGCGGTCGCCTGGATGGAGGAGTGATTGAGCACGTCCAGGGCGTCGATCAGGCCGAGCGCCGCGTCCACCACGATCTCCCTGCCCGAGCAGTTACGACCGGCGGCGACGGCCCGCTCCGGAGGGTCGGTGTCGCTCAGATCGGTGTGGAACGGGTGGCCGTAGCCGGTGAGCGCGCCCAGGCCGCGCAGCTCCGCCAGCGGTGCGCTGTTGGGATGTGCGTCCGGACTGTCGCCGAAGCCGCTGTGGAAGCGCGTGGGCACGCCGGTGAGGCCGAAGGCGGTGAAGTGTCCGAGCAGGTCATTGCGGTATTCCACGCCGAACCGGGCGACGTGCTGCTCGTCCGACCACGGCAGGTCCCGCCCGGCCCACTCCTCCAGCAGTTCGCGGTCGTAGACCCGCTCGCCCGCCACGTTGCCCGCGACCAGGTTCAGCACGTGCAGGTCCTCGCCGAGCTGCGCGGCGGCGGCCCGGTCCGGGGTCGCCGGCTCGTCGCCCATCCAGTTGAGGTGGACGTGCAGGTCGCCGCCGTACCAGCCGCGGGCGGCCGCGTCGTAGAGGCGTTCGGGCGTCAGTTCCACGGTCAGCTCCTCTCCCGGTGAGGGCGCCACCTCGACCGTGGCGGAGCCGTACTCCATGCCGCGCGTCACGGAGATCGTGAGGCGCTCGGCGGGGACGTCGACCGCCAGGTCGTCGCCGTGGAAATACGGTCTGCGGTGGGCGTCCAGCGCGCGGACCGCGCCCCGTGGATACCAGCCCTGCCCGTCCTCGCTGGTGACGGTCCACCTGCACGGGAACCCGGCGCGCAGCCGCACGCGGGCCGCGGGCGCTCGCCTGGTGAGCCCGGCGAGGTCGATGCGTCGCCCGGCGATCACCGTGCCGGCGCTGGTGATCGGCACCAACTTGGCACCTCCCGGTGGAACGACGTGCGCGACGCCGTCGACCAGCACCGTGACCTCCTCCGCCGTGCTGGAGTCCAGCAGCAGCGTGGTCTGGAGCGGCGTGTCGTCCAGTACGGCCAGCGTCCGAGCCTCCAGCCGGGCTCCTTCGGGAGTGAGGCGTAAGGCCGCCAGGTTGTCCAGGACGTCGCCGCCCAGCGCGTCTCGCACCACGCGGTCCAGGTCGAGCTCGCCCATCCGCGCGTCCATGTCGCGGCGCGCCCCGCCGAGCTGGCGGAAGCACGCGGCCCAGTAGTCGTAGCCGTTCATGAGGTAGGCGCTCGTGCGCACTTCCCCCACGTAGGGGATCAGTGCCTCACCCCACGTCACCCCGTGTCGGTCGAGCAGCCGGCGGTACTCCTGCACGGATTCCTCCCGCAGAGTGTCGGAAGCAGGGCCTGAATGCCCTTATCCCAGAGACTCGGCCGCTCCGTCCAGGAGGGACAGCCAGGTGCGGTCGGGGCAGAGACGGTTGATCTCGGACGGCTGCAGCCAGGCCGCGCTGCTGCTCTCCGAGCCCGCCGGTGGCCGGGTCGGCGGGCCCGGGTGGGGGAGACGGACCCTGAACATCGCCATGTACGTCAGAGACGGGTAACGGTAGTCGGCGGGGGCGGCGTCCAGGAGCTCGATGCGCTGCCAGGCGAAGTGGGACAGGGCGGAAACGGGCAGGCGCAGGCCGGTCTCCTCGTACAGCTCCCGGGCTGCGGCCTCGCTCGCCGTTTCGCCGGGTTCGAGGTGGCCGCCAGGGATGTCCCAGCCCCGGCCCTCCTTGTCCACGCAGGTCATGAGGGTTCTGCCGGTCTGGTCCGAGACGAAGGCGAACGCCGACGTGGTCTTGTCCAGGGGCGGGAGCTTCTGGGAGAGGACCACGTCGAGCCGGTGCCGTACGGGGATCCAGGGGACCGTCAGATGAGTCACCCCTCAAGGGTCTCAGACGCCCTGGCGCATGGCGCGGTTGCCCAGATACAGGCCGATCGCGGCTATCGCGCAGGCGGCGGCGGTCCCGTAGAGGATCGAGGGGCTTGTCAGGTTGCCGGCGAAGAGTGCTCTCTGGGCGTCGACGATGTACGTGACCGGGTTGACGTACCCGAGCCCGCGTAGCCAGGCCGGGGCCGTCTCCATGGGGAGCAGCACCCCCGACAGGAGCAGCAGCGGGAAGAGGACCGACTGGCTGACGACGTAGAAGAGCGTGCCGCTGGGCGCCGACTTGATGGCCAGGACGAACGAGAGCGCGCCCAGGCCGACGCTGAAGACGATCAGCTGGACCAGGCCCGCCAGGACGCCGGCCACGTGCAGGTCGAAGCCCAGGGGGAGGGCCAGGAGGATGATCAGCACGGCTTGCGCCAGGAGCACGACCATGGCCTTCACGGTGCGGCCCACCAGCATCGCCGTGCGGTTGAGCGGGGTGACCAGCATGCGTTCCATCGAGCCGCCGATCAGCTCGACCAGCAGCGTGTAGCCGGCGCCCATGGGGCCCGTCAGGCACATCATGACCAGGATCCCCGGCACGAACCACTGCCACGACGACCCGACGGCCCCGTCGAGCTGCGACCCGAACAGGAACAGGAACAGCAGCGGCTGCCCCATCTCGAAGAGCAGGCCGACGGGCTCGCGCACGACTGGCTTGAACTCGCGGCTGAAGACGGTGGCGGTGTCACGCAGGAATGTCGTCATCGGTGAGGCTTCTCCCGGTAAGAGCGAGGAACACGTCGTCGAGGGTCGGACGGGCGGTCTCAGCGGTGATGACCTTGATGCCGGAGCCGTCCAGGGTTCTGAGGTAGTCGGGGAGTGCGGCGGCCGCGTTGGGGACACGCAGGCGCACGGTCGTGCCCTCCGCGCTGCCTCCGCCGATCCCGGCGGCCCTGCGCGCCTCCTCCTCCGTGCTGGTGGCGATCGTGATGTGGTCGCCGGCCAGGTCGTTCTTGAGCTGCTCGGCGGTGCCGTCCGCGATGATCCGGCCGTTGTCGATGATCACCACGCGTTCGGCCATGTTGTCGGCTTCCTCCAGGTAGTGGGTGGTCAGGAACAAAGTCGTCCCGAACGCCTCCCGCAGCCGGAGGATGTGCTGCCAGATCTCCGCGCGGCTCTTCGGATCGAGTCCGGTCGAGGGCTCGTCCAGGAACAGCAGGTCGGGCCGGTGGATGAGGCCGAGCGCGATGTCCAGGCGGCGGCGCTGGCCGCCCGAGAGCGTGCCGGGCGCCCGCCGGGCCAGCGGCGTGAGGTCGAGCAGGTCGAGCAGCTCGTCCGCGCGAGTGGCGGCCTGCTTGGCGGCGAGGCCGTAGCAGCGGCCCTGGGTGACGAGCTCGTCGCGGACGCGGAAGCTCTCTCCCGCACTGTTGCGCTGGCCCACGTAGCCGATGCGGGCACGCACGCCCGCCGGGTCCTTGGCCACGTCGTGACCCGCCACCGTGGCGGTGCCCGACGTGGGCGGCAGGAGGGTGGTGAGCATGCGCAGCGTGGTGGACTTGCCCGCGCCGTTCGGGCCGAGGAAGGCGACCAGCTGGCCTTCCTCCACGTCCAGGTCGATGCCGCGTACGGCTTCCACCCTCTCCTTCTTGACTTTGAACACTCGGGTCAGTCCCCGGGCATGGATCATGGTCGCCCTCCTCCGGGCATGGCGAAGAAACCCCTGGTCGGGGGCGCGATTGAGGATCGAACCAAGTTTGTGCAGCCCGAATCCGCTTTGGCAAACGCGAACATGACGTTCATAAACCGCGCCCACCTGCGAAAACGCCGTCTCCCGTCGTTGCCGCTGACGGCGAATTTCAGGGCGCTGAGGTGCGGTTTTCCGGTTCCGTGGCAGATTTTCGGCCGCTTCTGACACCATGCTGGGCCATGTGCCGCTTGGTGGTGTTGGTGAACGGGTTGCCTGGGGCGGGCAAGAGCACGCTCGCGCGGGAACTGGGGCGGGCGCTCGGCCTGCCGGTCTTCAGCAAGGACGACCTCAAGGAGACGCTGGCCGACATGCTGGAACGGCCTCCCGGGGTGGCGGAGCGGGAGTGGAGCAGGCGGCTGGGAAGCGCCGCCGGCGAGAGCTTGTGGACGCTGCTTGCGAGCGCCGGGCGCGGCGCGGTGCTGGAAAGCCCGTGGCCGGCGCCGCTGCGACCGGTGGTGCTCGCCGGGCTGGAGCGGGCGGGCGTCGAGGCGGCGACGGAGGTGCGCGAGGTCTGGTGCGAGGTGCCGCCCGAGCTGGCCAGGCGCCGGTACGAGCGGCGGGTGCGGCACGCGATACACGGCGACGCCGAGCTCGGCGACGAGCGGTGGCATGAGTGGGTGGCAGGGGCGCGGCCGTTGGGCCTCGGGGCGGTCTATTGCGTCGATACTTCGAAAGCAGTGGATATTGCGGGACTTGCGGCGTTGTGTGCGGCTCCGCAATGATCTGCCGCGTGAAACGTCTTTGGTTATTCGCGGTAATTGCCGCCTTAGGGATGGGCGGGGTCGCCGAGGCGGCCGATGGCGTTCCCGGGGTCGACGTCAGTAACTGGACGGGCGACGTCGACTGGGAAAGCGTGGCCTCAGGGGGCGGGAAGTTCGCGTTCGTCCAGGCCACCGAGGGGACGAACTACCGGAACCCGCGTTTTGACGCGCAGTACGGCGGCGCCGCGAACGCGGGCCTGGTCCGGAGCGCATATCACTTTGCGCAGCCACACGAATCCGACGGGGCAGCCCAGGCCGACTATTTCCTCCAGAACGGCGGCAACTGGACCAGCGACGGCCAAACACTCCCCGGCGTGCTCGATATCGAGGACAACCCGTACAAGGACAAGAACGGCAAGAACAACTGCTACGACTTGTCCACCGAGGACATGGTCACCTGGATCAAGGACTTCACCAAGAAGTACCGCGAGGCGACCGGCCGCCACGCGATCATCTACACCACCACGAGCTGGTGGCAGACCTGCACGGGCAACTCCGGCAAGTTCAAGTCCAACCCCCTCTGGATCGCCCGCTGGGGCGACGATCCCGGCGAGCTGCCGAAGAGCTGGAAGAGGCACACGTTCTGGCAGTCGGCCGACAAGGGCACGCTGGCCGGCGGTCAGAACTCGTTCAACGGCTCAGAGTCCCAGCTGAAGGAGCTGGCCAACCCTCCGGCCGAGGTCGCGGTCTCAGGGGTGGCCAGGAACAGGAAGACGTACACGGTGACCGTCTCGAACACGGGTCCACACCCCGTCAAGGACGTCAGGGTGTCGGGGCGGACGTTCGGCGGGCAGCGCGTGGTGAAGGCGCCCGGGTGCAAGTTCAGCGGTACGGCGGTGCTGTGCCAGGTCGGGGAGCTGGCGCGGGGGCAGAAGGTGACGTTCACGATCACCACCAAGCCCTCCAGGTCGAAGGGTACGGTCGGGATGCACGTCACGGTGGGGTCGGTGAAGCTCACCCTCAAAGCCGGATGAAACCCCCAAATCGACATAAATCGATATAAGGCATGATGGATTCCTGGGAGCCGTGGAGAGCTGTCGGGGGTCGGGATGAGGCGGTGGCGGTCGGCGGCCGTGGTGGCGGCGCTGGTCCTGGCGGGCGCCACTGCCTCAGTGCCGCTCGGGCTGCACGTGCCGGCGAAGATCGTGCGGATCGCGTACCAGATCGAGCAGCGCGGGATCGTGTACTCGTGGGGCGGCGGCCACGGCGCGGAGCCGGGGCCGTCGACCGGGACCTGCGAGGGTTATCGGGGGAAGATCAGGCCCTGCCCCGCCACGCGGACGCGCGGGCTCGACTGCTCGGGGTTCGCGCGGTGGGTGTACGCGCTGGCACACGGGTCGGACGTGCTGGGGCCGGGGAACACCAACGATCACGTACGGCGGATGCGCCGGGTCTCGGCGGCCATGCCCGGAGATCTGGTCTTCTTCGGGAAAAAGACCAAAACAGGAGTTAAAACGCACCATGTTGGCATCTATCTCGGCGGCGGGAAGATGATGGACGCCCCCGAGACCGGTGCCGTGGTGCGCGTCGACGACATCGCGTGGAGGAAGGACTTCGCGGGCTTCTATCGGCTCTGAACTGATTTGATATGCCGGTAACGCGTGTGGCGTGGCAAAAATTGAGAGACCTGGCGGATACTCTGTGCCGCTATGGAAAGGCGATGGGTCGGCCTTGACGGCTACGAGGTCGTGGGCTTGGTGCATGGCGGGCGGCAGGTGCTGCGGGTGCGCCGGCACGGGTGGGTGGTCGCCGACTGCACCTCTGTCGCGGAGGTCGCCGCGCACGTCGACCTGGCGGATCTGTGCGAGGTCATCGAGTTGCCGGTGCGGCGCCGGGCGGAGGAGCACGCGGAGGCCAGAACGAGTTCGCATCATCGGTGAGTGCCGTGTATGGTTACACCTGTCCGCAGCGCCGGACAGGCCCCTATAGCTCAGTCGGCAGAGCGTCTCCATGGTAAGGAGAAGGTCAACGGTTCGATTCCGTTTGGGGGCTCCCAGCTGAACAGGTAAACGCCCGGGTCCAAGGAATCTTGGGGCCGGGCGTTCGGCTTTGTTAGCGATTTTCGAGCGACGAGGACCCTTAACCAAGCGGGAGGGCGGCAAGCCACTCGGCGGCCTGCCGAATGTGCCGCTCCGTCAGCCCTTTGCGCGGGCCGACATCGATGATGCGGAACGCTCCCACGCCGTCGTGGTCCTTCAGGTACCGGCGGTCGGCGCGGTCGAGGTCGTCGTCGAACCACACGAACGGCCTGCGCGTCACGTACTCGGCGACGGGTGGCGTCTTCGGGTGCACGCCCGGCGCGTCCGGTCCGGAGTTGACCAAGATGACGGGCAGTTCGGGTAACCCCATCAGGGGGCCGATCGCCGTGTTCGCGTGGTGCTCCCACGTCGTCGCCCACACCAGTTCGGCGCCGGTCTCGTGGGCGAGCCGGAGCAGCATCGGGCCGTGCTCCGGGTTGAGGTGCACCTTGAATGTCCCGATGCCGGAGACGGCGTCGTGGGTCTGCCAGTGAGGTCCTTGCCGCCGCCACGGGTTGAGGACGCCATCGACGTCCAGGAGGATCAGCGGGCGCGTCTCAGCCATCGGTGACGGTCTCCTTCGGTAGGGCGGTGCGGAGGACTACGGCGGTGACTACCTGGACAGCTTGGCGCGGAGGAGTGTCCTTGGAGAAGGCGCGCGGGCGGTCGGCATGGCCAAGCACAACGTCGTGCGGGCGCTTCGCGCCCCCCGACGGTCGCTGCTACGCTGACCTTCGCCATGGCTTGAGGCGATCCGGGCCGTTCGGGGGTGGACGGCGCCGGCTGTTAATGGATTTCGGTTGTCGGGGGTTCCTGAGGCATACTGGGGGCACCCCACCCGTTCGGGCGAGTTACGAATGTGCTCGCCGCGTCGGGTATCCTCTACGGGGCTGGGATCCTTACCGGCCCAAAGGCGGAGTAGCTCAGTCAGGCAGAGCAAACGGCTCATAATCGTTGTGTCGCCGGTTCAAGTCCGGCCTCCGCTACTGCCCATCCCCAGGTCGACCGACCTGGGTACGGGCGTGTCCATGTCCCGAACGTAGAAAGGCACTCCCAAGTGGCTGCCACCGACGTTAGGCCGAAGATCACGCTGGCCTGCCAGGAGTGCAAGCACCGCAACTACATCACGCGGAAGAACCGGCGTAACGACCCGGATCGGCTTGAGCTGAAGAAGTACTGCCCCAACTGCCGCTGCCACCGCGCGCACCGCGAGACCCGCTAGGTCTCCGGGCAGGGCTTCCGCCCGGCTTGCCTCCCATATCGCACAACCGGCGTCCCGCCACGGGGCGCCGGTTTGTCGTGTCTGCATATGGGCTTCGCCCCCCACGACCTGGCCGTACGGCGGGGTGATCGGGCGGGGCGAGAAGATCGGCAAAATCAAGATAATCAGCGGCGACAGCCGAACCTTGTTCTGTTACCGTCGGCCTCACCAGCGCTCGTTGGAGACATACGAGGGAGCACTGATGGCCTTGAACCGTGACTTCGTGGGCAGGACCTATCCGCCCAGCGCGCCGTATGAGGTCTGCCGGGTGAAGATCAAGGAATTCGCGGCTGCGATCGGTGACAACAACCCGCTCTACCGGGACAAGGAGGCCGCCCAGGCAGCCGGGTATCCCGATGTGATCGCGCCGCCCACGTTCCCCATCGTGTTCAGCCTGCAGAGCGGCGGCGAGGCGCTGGTCGATCCCGACCTCGGGCTCAACCTCGCCATGGTCGTCCACGGCGAGCAGCGCTTCGAGTACGTGCGACCGGTGTGCGCCGGGGACGAGCTCGTCATGACCGCGACGATCACCGACATCCGCACAGCCGGGCGCAACGAGCTGCTGACGATCAGGAGCGACGTGACGACCGTCGGCGGCGAGCCGGTCTGCGTGACCTACAACACGATCGTCGAGCGCGGAGGGGCCGGTTGAGATGGCTGCCACGGTGAAGTACGACCAGGTGGAGGTCGGGCAGGAGCTCCCGCCCGTGGACTACAACGTGCGCCGGCTCAACCTGGTGATGTATGCCGGGGCTTCGGGCGACTTCAACCAGATCCACTGGAACGAGCGGTTCGCCAAGATGGTGGGGCTGCCCGACGTGATCGCACATGGAATGTACACGATGGCGCAGGCCGGGCGGTTCGTCACGGATTGGGTCGGGGATCCTGGGGCGGTCGTGGACTTCGGGGTGCGGTTCTCGTCGATGGTGGTCGTACCCGATGACGACCAGGGGGCGACCGTCACGGTGAGCGGGGTGGTGGAGGAGAAGCTCGAGGACAAGCGGGTGGTCATCGGGCTCACCGCCAAGTCGGGCGACGCGCAGGTGTTGTCCAAGGCCCGGGCGGTGGTCCAGCTGTCCTGACCGGGATGATATTCCGGGCGGCTATCGGGTAGCGCGTTTGCTTATGAAAGAAGCTGCGCGACAGGTCTGGCCCTCGGTTCGATCGATTCCTGTCTCCGCCGTGACCGATGCCAAGCCGCCCGCGCACCTGCGGCCCCTGCGGGCCGAGCAGGTGGCGGGGAGCTCCGGCACCGGGCGGGACACGGCGGGCGGCGCGGGCGCCGGGACCGGGGCCGGAGAGAACACTGGGGCGACCGGGGTCGGGACGGCGGGTGTGCGGCCCAGAGGTGCCCACGCTCGGCTCAATCCCGCCGCCGAGCTGGGCTTCTCCGGCGACCCCAGCCAACAGGGCGACACGGGTGAGGCCATGGTGCACGCCCAGCGCACCTGGGACGGCACGCTGGCCACCAACCGGCTCGACGCGCTCGGCGTCGACCTGGAACGTCAGCGCATGGAGACCAAGGACGTCACCGTCAGCGTGAGCCTGCTCGTCGACGGCTGGCCCGTGGACGTCAGGAAGAGCGTGCAGTCGGTCATCGACCACACGAACGCGCGGGTGCTCGCCCTCGACCTGGGCGACATCGAGGGCTCCGGCGGCGTGCTGGACGAGCTGGCCGACCGGTATCCGGACCGGATCGCCGTGTGGCACGTCACTGAGCTGCCGCACTGGCGAGGGGGCACGGCGACCTGGGGCGAGTGCCGTACCAAGCTGCTGCGGCTCGACGAGGCGGAAGTCCACGTGCTGATGGACACGGACATCGTGCTGCGCGGCGACGCGCTGACCCCGCTGGTCGCGGCGGTCGCGGAGGGCGCTGTGGCGGCCGGGTGGCGGGGCGTGGAGCTCCCCGAGGGCGCCCGGCGGGGCGTGGAGCTCGCGGAGGGCGCCAGGCGGCAGGCGGCGGAGCCGGGGAAGGCGCGGGCGCTCACCGGGGAGCTCATGGCCGTACGCCGGTCCGCGGCGCTGGGGGCGCTGCCTGAGGACGCCAACTACGGCAGGAACGCCGATCTGGAGCTCTCGCTCGCCCTCCACGGAGAGCTGGTCGTCCCCGAGGAGCCCCTGCCGGTGGCGCGCCTGGGAGCACACGACGTCGACGCCGACTACGAGGAACGGGAGTCCCGGCGCAACTATGACGCCGTGCTTCACATAATGGGCACCTCATAAGCTAGTTGCCCATGGAGATGCTTGCGCCGTACACCACGCTGCGCCTTGGCGGCCCCGCCCGCGACTTCGCCGAAGCGGCTACGGCGGAACACCTCGTGTCCCTGGTGGCCGAGGCGGACATGAACGCGGTGCCCACGCTGGTGCTCGGCGGGGGCAGCAACGTCGTGGTGTCCGACGAGGGGTTCGACGGGCTGGTCATCAAGGTCTCGACCCAGGGCGTGGCCGTCTCGCGCGACGGCGAGCAGGTGCTGGTCACGGTCGAGGCGGGGGAGGACTGGGACCCGCTGGTCGCCCGCGCCGTGGCCGAGGGCTGGTCGGGCATCGAGTGCATGTCGGGGATCCCCGGGCTGGTCGGCTCGACACCCATCCAGAACGTCGGCGCGTACGGGCAGGAGGTGTCCCAGACCGTCCGGTGCGTTCGTGCTTATGATCGCCGCACCCGGCAGGTGGTGGATCTGGAGGCGCGGCAGTGCCAGTTCTCCTACCGTGACAGCGCCTTCAAGCGTGACCTGGCGCGGTATGTGGTGCTGGCGGTGACGTACGCGCTGGATATTTCGGAGATGTCCGGCCCGGTGGCGTACGAGGAGCTGGCGAAGAGGCTGTCCACGGAGGTCGGCGGCCGGGTGCCGCTCGCGCGGGCCCGAGAGGCCGTGCTCGCGCTGCGGCGCGGCAAGGGCATGGTGCTCGACCCGGACGATCCCGACACGCGCAGCGCCGGCTCCTTCTTCACCAACCCCGTCCTCTCGCCCGAGGAGGCGGAGGAGCTGGCGGCACGCGCTCCTGGGCATCCGCGCTGGGAGCTGCCGGACGGCTCGGTCAAGGTGCCCGCCGCGTGGCTGATCGAGCAGGCGGGCTACCCGAAGGGGTACGAACGCGGGCCGGTACGCATCTCCACCAAGCACACCCTGGCGCTGACCAACCCAGACGGCGTCGCCACCACCGGTGACCTGCTCGCGCTGGCGAGGGAGGTCAGGGACGGGGTGCGGGAGAAGTTCGGGGTCACGCTGGTCAACGAGCCCGTGCTGGTCGGCTGCTCCCTGGCGGAATAGGCGCCCGACACGGGCTGTTATGGTTGGTTGGAATTACCGAGGGGGAGTAGTCCCAATCGCGTGATCGACACACTGGCGCTTCCCCGCGCCCGGTCACGCGGGCCTTCACGGGCGGACGAGACCTTCGGCCTGGTAGCCATCTGACAAGACGCTGCCGGGCCGAAGTCGTGCCCGAAAACTCCCCGGGTCCTGCTTCCGGCCAGGCCGCGCGGAAGAGGATCGTTGGAAGCCTTCTGGATCAGTCTCGCCGCCATTTTCGTGGCCGAGCTGGGCGACAAGAGCCAGCTCATGGCGATGACGTTCGCGACCCGTTTCAAGATCTGGCCCGTCCTCGCGGGCATCACGATCGCCACGACCGTCGTGCACCTTCTCAGCGTCGCCGTGGGCGGCCTCATCGGGGACGCGTTGCCGACGACGGCCATCTCGGTCGTGGCGGGGCTGGCCTTTCTCGGGTTCGCCGTGTGGACGTTGCGCGGTGACGAGCTGACCGAGGACGAGGCGAAGAAGGCCCAGCGCACCACCAGGAACGCCCTGGTCGCGGTGACCGTGGCGTTCTTCCTGAGCGAGCTGGGTGACAAGACCATGCTGGCCACCATCACGCTGGCGACGCAGCACGGCTGGGTCGGCACCTGGATCGGCTCGACCGTCGGCATGGTCGCGGCGGACGCGCTGGCCATCCTGGTGGGACGGCTGCTGGGCAAGCACCTGCCGGAGAAGATCATCCGGTACGGGGCCGCCGCGGCGTTCGCGGTGTTCGGCGTCGTGCTGCTCGCCGAGGCGCTCGTCTGAGCCGGGTCGCCGGCTGAGGCGCGCGCCCTAAGAGGACAGCAGGGACAGCCGGTGGGCCGCGGCGGCGGCCTCGCCCCGGGTGGTGACGCCGAGCTTGCCCAGGATGTTGGACACGTGCACGCTCACCGTCTTCGCCGAGATGAACAGCTCGGCCGCGATGTCCCGGTTGGTCCTGCCCTGCGTCACCAGCCGCAGCACCTCCAGCTCGCGCGGCGTCAGCAGCTCGGAAGGCTCCTGCGCCGGCTGGACCCCGCCCACCCGGCGCGACAGGGCCTCGATCTCCTCGATCAGCGGGGTCGCGCGCAGGGCCTGGGCCAGCGGGAGCGCCACCTTCAGCCGGGCCGCCGCCCCCTCGCGGTCGCCCCCGCGGGCGCTCACGGTGGCCGCCCGCAGCAGGGCCTTGGACTGGTTGTGCGGGCGGCTGAGCCGCTCCCACGCCGCCGCCGCGGCGTCGAAGTCGCCGCTGTAGGACAGCCGGTACGCCTCTGCGACAGGACCGATGACCGACAGCTCGGCCGCCACCTCGGCGGCGTGCTCGCGTACCGTCGCCGCCCTGCCGGGCTCGATGGCCTCGGTGGCGTCGCAGACCACGCGGAGCAGGGCGAGCAGCCGCCAGCTCAGCATGGCCTTGCTCGACTGCCGGGGGTGGGCCAGCACCCGCTCGGCCACGGCCAGCGCCGCCCCCGGTTCGCCCCGGAGCAGGTGCCAGCCGATGTGCAGGCGGGCGTTGCTGATGATGTCCTGGACGAACTCCTCCGGGCGGTCCTTCAGCACGCCGAGCTCGGACAGGATGCCCTCGACGAATTGCACCTCACCCCTGGCCAGCGCGATGTCGGCGCGTGTGCGCAGCATGGCGTATCTGTTGCGTAGGACGGGGCCGTGACTGAGCGCGCCTTCGATGATCTCGATGGCCTCGTCCCAGCGGCCGAGCGACTCCAGCACCTCGGCCCAGTTGTTCTTGATGAACAGGCCGCTGCCGCGCAGCCTGCCGTACTTCTTGGCCAGCTTCCAGCCGTGCTGGGCCAGGCGCAGCGCCTCCTCGTGGCGGCCTATGTCGATCAGCGAGTCGATGTTGTTGCCGATCGCCCTGGTGATCAGGCGGCCCGAGCCCTCCGCCGTGCCGATCGCCAGCGCCTGCTCGTTGAGGGCGATGGTGGACTCGATCTCGCCGTTGAGCGAGTGGCCGAGCGCCTGGTTCATCAGCAGGTCGGCTTCGAGGCAACGGTCGCCGTGCTCCCTGACCAGGCGCAGGCCCTCGGCGATCAGCTCGCTCGCCTCCGCGATCTCGCCTCTCAGCATGAGGTGGCGGCTCAGCACCGTGACGACGTCGGCCCGGTCGAGGCCGTTCTCGGGCACGAGCCGCAACGCGTGCCTGAGGTCCTCGATGACGCCGAGCTGGCCCTTGGAGCTCTTGAACGCGGCCCGCCGCACGATGAGCTGCGCGACGCGGACCGGCTCCTTCGACTCGTCCAGCTCCGACAGGGCTGCCTTGACGAACTTCGCGCCTTTGTCCGCGTCGCCGCCGGCGTTCGCGGCCTCGGAGGCCCGTTCCAGCACGGCGGTGTAGTCGGCGCCGATGAGCTCGGGCGCGTCGGGCACCCGGTCCCAGAGCATGAGCACGCGTTCGAGCAGCGGGACCGCCTCGGTGTACGCGAACGCCTTGAACGACTTCTGCGCCGCCTCCCACGCGGAGATCAGCGCCCAGGTGTCGTTGCGGGCGCCGTACCAGTGGTGTGCCAGCTCGACGGCGGCGCGGCCAGGCGGGACGAGCCCGCGGTCCTTGGAGATCTCCTCGGCGAACCTGGCGTGCAGGCGCTGGTGCTCGCCGGGCAGCAACTCGTCGTGCACGGCCTCGCGGATGAGGGAGTGCCTGAAGACGTACGCGCGGGTGTCGGCGATCTGCAGGACGTTGCCCGCGATGGCGGGGCGCAGCGCGGTCTCCAGCTCGATGTCGGACAGGCCGCTCACGGCGGCCAGCAGCTTGTGGCTGACCCGGATGCCGCCGGCGGCGGCGACGCGCAGCAAGCGCTGGGTCTCCTCGGGCAGCCGCTCGACGGAGTTGAGAATGAGGTCCTGCAGGGACTCGGGGAACGTGCAGTCCTCGCCGCCCTCCAGCAGGGCCTCGACGAACAGCGGTATGCCCTCACTGCTCTCGTAGACCTTCTCGACCTTGGCGTATTCGGGCACCATGCCGAGGATGCCGGCCATCTGCTGGGCGACTTCGTCCCTCGACAGGCGGGGCAGGTCGAGCCGGTGCACGCCGTTGACCCTGCCCAGCTCGGCGAGGACCGGCCTGAGCGGGTGCTGGCGGTGCAGGTCGTCGGAGCGGTAGGTCATGAGGATCAGCACCTGCGGGGCGTGCAGGTTGCGGCTGAGGAAGGCGATGAGGTCGCGGCTGGACCTGTCGGCCCAGTGGATGTCCTCGATGACGAGGACGGTGGGGCGGACGGCGGCGAGGCGCTCGAGGAGGGTGAGGAACTGTTCGAAGAGCCGGGCGCGACCGGTGTCGGTCTCGCCGTCGCCGCTCGGCTCGCCGAACTCGGGCAGCAGCCGGGCCAGATCGCGCTCGGCCCCGTCCGGCAGCAGCCCGGCGACGGCCGCCGGACCCTGCTCCCTGACGAGCTGCCGGAGCGCGGCGGTGAACGGCGCGTAGGCCAGGCCCTCCGTGGACAGCTCCACGCACCCGCCGAACAGCACGTGCGCGCCGCCGGCCTGGCACTGCTCGGCGAAACGCTGGACGAGCCTGGTCTTGCCGACCCCGGCCTCGCCGCCGAGCAGGATGGACGTCACCGTGCCTTTTCGGGCCTCGTCGAAGCTTTCAGACAGAGCCGCCAGCTCCTCTTCCCGCCCGACGAAGACGGGACTGACAGAACGTCCCCGCATGTCATCCAGCATGTCATGCCCGTTCGATTACTTTCGACGCTTTTATGGGGCTGCCTTTAAGGAGGCATAGAGGCCCGGCCACAAGGGAGGTGGTGGCCGGGCTCTCGTGAGGTGGTCATGAGGAACGGCGCTTGCCGAAGACCGAGCGGCGCTCGGCCTTGTTGGCCTGCTCCGCCTCGCGTACGAGCCGGTGCTCGGCGGCGGCCTTGCGCAGCTCTCGCATGGTGCTCTTCATGAGCTGGTACTCAAGCTCGTGATGCATGGGGTGTCTCCTGAAATTTCGTGCTTCTTGCTGACACCTTTAAGACTCGGGCTAAGGCCCCGCCTCCCACATCGGGTGGATGCCTTATCTCCGGCGCGGAGCGGCGTACGGCATGCCCTAGGCATGGGCGCCAGGGGTCTAAGGCGGTCCGGTTTGGAGCTCTAGGGCGTGGTCGGCGATGCTGTGATGGTGTCAACTGTGACTACCTCGCTCGCGGACGTGACCTCTTCGGAGGCGGCGTTGCGAGCTTTCCTGCATGGCCTGCCCGGGGTTGACCGGGTGGGCGCGGATCAGCGGGCGGCGATGCTGGGCACCCGTTCGATCAAGACCACGGCCAAGGCGCGGGCGATTGACCTGGCCATCTCCATGGTCGACCTGACCACCCTGGAAGGGGCCGACACGGCGGGCAAGGTGCGGGCGATGTGCGCCAAGGCCGTGCATCCGGGCGGTGGTGCTTCCCGGGTGGCGGCTGTGTGCGTCTATCCCGACCTGGTCGCGGTGGCCGCCGAGGCGGTGCGTGGTTCGGGGGTGAAGGTGGCCTCGGTGGC